>JAGQYZ010000178.1 GCA_020435865.1 Aequorivita sp.
TCTTCGAAAATCTCCATTTAGGGCCATTTTAATGGGGCGCAAAGGTAGGCCTTTGATTTTATATAAGTTGAATAAGGGGCAAAATTTGCGTATTTTTGTGGCTCGATTTTCCATTCTGTTGTAAAAACTCAAAAATATGTCAAAACTCCGTATTCTATATGTAGCCAGTGAGATCAATCCCTTTCTTCAAACTTGTGAGGTTTCTGATTTTGTAAGGAAACTACCACAAGCCATGCAAGAAAAAGGAATGGAGATAAGAATACTGGTGCCAAGATTTGGACTGATCAACGAAAGAAAAAACCGGTTGCATGAAGTAGTACGGTTATCTGGTATTAATATCGCTGTTGGTGACGAAGAAAAGCCTTTAATTATTAAGGTGGCCTCCATACCCAATGCAAAGCTTCAGGTTTATTTTATTGATAATGAAGATTATTTTAAAAGAAAAGCGACCTACGCAGATGAGGACGGCAATTTTTATAAAGACAATGACGAGCGCGCCATTTTCTTTGCCAAAGGAGTCATTGAAACCGTAAAAAAATTAAATTGGGCACCAGATATTATTCACGTTCACGGATGGATGGCTTCCTTTTTGCCTTTATATCTTCGGAATTATTATGGAAACGAACCGCTTTTTGAAAACAGTAAAATAGTTACTTCAATATACAATCAAGGCTTTGATGGAGCGTTAGCTAAAAACACAATAGATAAAATTCGATTTGACGCTATAGATGACGAAGCCATTGTAGAACTTGAGGAGCCAAACTATGTAAACCTTATGAAAATTGCCATCAATAACTCTGATGCTTTAATTATTGGTTCTGAAGAAATACCTAAAGAGCTTGAGGAATATCTTAACACTTTGGACAAACCTGTGTTAAAATATCATAATATGGAAAATTTTTCGCAAGCATATTTAGATTTTTACAGCGGTAAAGTTTTAAAATAAATTCTTCATTATTCAAGATGAAAATTGCTAGTAGCATTTCATCAAAAAAACAATTAAAAACGAATGAAATGCCCCTTAACAAATTACAAAATAATGGAAATGAATTACTCGGGCATTCAATCTTCCTATCTATCAAATATTAATTGCAGATGAAAATTAAAAATTTGTTGCCAATAGCAGGCACTATTCTATTCCTAATTATCGCATTGTCCTCTTGCCAACAAGACATTAGCACCATTGGCTCCGGGATTTTGGGAGATGAAACTCCAAACGGAATTTTAGACGATTCACAAACAATCGTTTCATACAGCAAAAAACTTGGACCCGTACAGAGTAACAGATTGCCCGCATACCAACTTGGTGTTTATAATGATCCCGTTTATGGAAAATCTACTGTAAATTTACTTTCACAACTTACATTAGAACTCAGCAATCCAACCTTTGGAGATAGTGCATACGTAGATAGTGTTTTTGTGTACCTGCCTTTTTTTAGTACTGCAACAACAGTAGACAGCACAACCACTTACACATTGGATAGCATCTATGGATCTTCTCCCATAAATGTTAATGTGCTGGCATCCAATTACTTTTTAAGAGACTATGATCCTAACAGTGGGTTTCAGGACCTTCAAAATTATTATACAAATGACGGACCGATTTTTGAGGAAAATCTTGGCATTCAATTGGGCGCAGTTGAAAATTTTATACCAAGTAACAATGGTTTTATTTTAAGGGAAGGGACTGATAATGAGGAAAAATTAGGCCCTGGATTACGGATAAAATTGGATTCTACTTTTTTCCAAAACAACATTTTAAACATGGAAGGTTCAGAGGAATTGCGCAACAGCAATAACTTCAAAAACTTTATAAGAGGGCTTTATTTTAAAGTAAATTCTTCATCAAATGATGGAAGTTTATTCATTTTTGATAAAACCAAAGCATATGTTTCCATTTTTTATACTTCTGATAAAGAAAGTAACCCAGACGAAAAAGAAAGCAAAGTCTATAAATTAAATTTTGGTGGTATTGCCGTAAATACTTTTCAAAACCAACTGTCACCACAAATACAGACTGCCTTGCAAAACCCCAATACTGAAACTGGAGAAGAAAATCTTTATTTACGGGGCGGTGACGGTATTATTTCGGTGGTTGAACTTTTTGGAAAAGATAATGACAATAATGGCGTGGCCGATGAACTTCAAGTACTTCGCGATAAAAAATGGATCATTAATGAAGCAAACCTCATCTTTTATGTAAACCAAGATTTAATGGTTGGCGGTGCTACGGAACCGGAAAGAATTATGATCTACGACCTAAAAAACAGTAACGT
>JAGQYZ010000179.1 GCA_020435865.1 Aequorivita sp.
GTTTCTAACATCTCCACGCAAAGCATCCTGATTAAAGGTTTTAACTAATACACCAAAGGATTTCATCTTATTTACTTCTTCCTGAAATGCAGCCAAATTATTCTTTCTATCTCGGTGGACAATGCAAATATTCATTCCCTCAGAGGCGAGTTTTATAGCGCTGGCAAGCCCCAATCCACTACTGCCCCCAAGAATTAATGCCCATTGATTTTTGAATTCACTCATAGCTAAAATTTCAATAAAATACGTTGTGCCGAAAAACCGGGACCAAAACTCAGCATTAATCCCAAGTCACCACTTTTGGGCTTTTGGTCCATAAAGCGTTCTAAAACATAAAGTACGGTGGCACTACTCATATTGCCGTACAATTTAAGCACTTCTTTTGTATCTTCAATATTTTTGCCCAGACTGCCGAATAGCTCCTCCACTGTTTCTATTATTTTTCTTCCTCCAGGATGAAAAATTAGATGGTCAATATCCTTAATTTCTAGATTGTTTTTTCTTAGGAAATGATTTACAATGGTTGGAAAATGTTCAGCTATTTTATCAGGAACGTTTTTATCGAGAATCATTTGAAGTCCCGTGTTCACAAGCTTAAAACCCATCATATCTGTTGCATCGTAAAAATGGTACATTTCTTCAGCAAGAATTTCTGGACCACAATCCTCTTCATTTGAAGATAATAAAACGCACGCAGCACCATCGCCAAAAATAGCCGCACTCACAATATTCACCATAGAAAAATCCTCCAATTGAAAAGTGGCCGTGGGTGCTTCTAAAGCAATTACGGCTGCTCGTTTTCCAGGATTCGCCTTTAAAAAATTATTTGCATAAATAATTCCCGAAATTCCTGCAGCACAACCCATTTCGGTCACGGGAAGGCGTACAATGTCTTGTCTCATTTTCAATTCATTAATCAAATAGGCATCTACCGAAGGAATCATAATTCCCGTGCAGCTAACAGTGATAATAAAATCTATATCTGTAGGTTTCCATGTGGCTTTATCAAGCGCTTTTTGAAGGCATTGTTTACCAAGTTTTGTTATTTCACGGATGTAAATATCGTTGCGTTCCTCAAAACTTGTATTTGTAAAAACTTCCACAGGATCCATAATGGAATAACGTTTGTCCACGCCAGCACCTTCAAAGATTTTTATCACTTTTCTTTGAAAACGGCTGTCCTGTCCTTGCATCCATTGTTTTACAAATGGTATTATTTCCTTAGTTTTTCTACTGTTTGCAGGTAGTTGTTTGGCTACCGTGGTTATCTTAACGTTCATACATTTTTCTTAAGTATCCATTGGTATCTATATGCCCAACACCAGTGGATCGTACTTTGTTGATTTGGGATTTTTTTTGAAATACTTTCCAGTTCACTTTTTTTGAATCCGCGTGCAATGGAAACCAATCCATCGTGTGCTGCAGTTTCGGTTTTCAAAAATAATTTACTGATTATTTTAAACAGGTTAAAGGCATGTTTGTTTCGTTGCAAATCATTTATTATCAATCCTATATCAACTTTTTTCAATATAGTTTTTAGTAAATTTTCAATCTTTTCATTGCTGAAATGATGCAAAAACAGTGTAAACAATGCAATATCGCAATTTGGGATTGATTCTTTGTTCAAAAAAACGTCAACTTTTTCAAAAGAAATGTTTGGGTAATTTTTGCTTTGCATTTTGGCAACTTTTAGAATATTTTCATTGAAATCCAATCCGATACATTTGAAATTGAAATTGTTCATCATTCCAAAATCACTACATTTTCTGAGCAACTCGCCGTCACCACAGCCAATATCCAAAAGTGTAATGCTATTATTTTTTGAATGATTTTTCAGTATTTTTTGCAACCCATCAATTGTAATACTATTGCCGCCCAGCCATTTATTTACAGTTTTTAAGTCTTTCAATAGGTTTTTCATTTCTTCACCTTGAAAGTCCAAGTTGTCCATTATTTCAATTTGACTAGACCTATGTTTATCACTGAATGCTATCATTTGATTGGGCTTCCGTGTGTTTTTTCAATTAGTTTTGGCAATAATGAAGGAACAAACTTTGCTATGGAAAAGCCTACTTTTGAAGCATAAGGACTCAACAAAACTTGCTGAATATACCTTCCCGTTTTTAATCTTCCTTCAAATTCGTTTTTCCATTGAGTTGCGTATTCTTCTTCCAATCTCGTTCTTTCAAAATTGCTTTTTTGAAATGTTTTAAAAAACAATTCTGAGAAAATTTGCGCACTTTTTATAGCCATCGCCATTCCATTTCCACAGAGCGGATGAATAAGTCCAGCACTGTCCCCCAACATAAAGATATGGTTTTCTACAGGTTCTTTTTTCTGGAATGATATCTGACTGATAGTTAATGGCTTTTTGAAAATTGGTTTCGCTTCTTTAAAAAAGATGTTTAAATAAGGATTTTTTGAAAGCTCCTTTTCCTGAAAAGTATCAATATCGCCATATTTTTTAAAAGATTTAAAAGTGGCCAAATAACAAGCATTTACGACATTGGTTTCAGTTTTGCTCAAACCGCAATACCCACCATTAAAATTATGTAAAGCAACGGCATCTTCGGGGAAATCGTATTCATAATGTGCTTTCACGGCTAGCCAAGGAGAAGCGTGCAGCATAAATTTTCTATCTAAAAAAGAATCCAAGTTAGATCTTTTTCCAAAGGCGCCAATTACAAAATCTGCCTTAAAAGTATCCTTTCTTTGGGTTGCAACCGAAAAATGATTTTCTTTGAAAGTTACTTTTTCAACAGTGTCAA
>JAGQYZ010000180.1 GCA_020435865.1 Aequorivita sp.
CCTGTGGTGGTTGCTGCTTGTTGGGCGGCAGTAACACTTGTTAATGGATCTGGTTCGTATAAATGTTTGACACCAAAATTTCTGTTACCAGCTGCAACGGGTGATCCTACAGGTCCAGTATTCCCTATTGGAGAACACCAGTAATAATAGGCCCAAGCATTAGTTTCAGGGGTGTTTTGTTGTACAGAAAGCTGTCCGTCACCGCTATTGTTAGAGGTAGTACCTCCTTGAATTAACTGTCCGTTGTTACGTAAGTAGATACTTGCTTCTTGATCATTGGCAGTACCGTTTCTAGTCAAGTTTGTTTCGTTAGTAACATATAAAATTTGGTCACTGACATATACATAGGAATCCTCAGCTCCGTTTGGTTTTACGGTCAACTGAGCAAAAACGCCAACAGATGTTAAAAGTAATGTTGAAAAGAGTAGTAGGTTTTTCATATTTTTATAGTTTTAAAAGGCTTTGTGTTGGGGCAGCAAAGCAACTTTTATTCACGGAATAAATTTAAAAATAAAATTCAATATACAGTATAGTTTACTACAAAATACGTAAAAATTTCGTTATTAGACAATTAACAGCGCTTAATTGTACTTTGTGATAATTATTTAGATTAAAAAATTAAAGCGAATATAGTATGAAAAAAGGAGATAAAGTTTCTGTTCTGGATGATGCCATTTCGGGCGTGGTTACTGCTATCATGGGCAATGAGGTTACTATAATGACTCCTGATGGTTTTGAACTGGATTTTTTGAAGAAGGAACTTATCGTTATGGATGGCTCTATTTCAAAAAAAGCGCTTGCACAAATGGATGTTTCTGCAATCATGTCAGAAAAGAACCACAAGAAACCTGGAAAAAGCGCACGTGTAAAACCAAAAGAACGCAATTTACCACCTATGGAGGTAGATCTTCACATAAATCAATTAGTCGCAAAAACTAGAGGCATGGATAATTATGAAATGCTTTCAATCCAACTAGACACTGCAAAAAAGCAATTGGATTTTGCTATTTCAAAACGAATACAGAAAGTGGTTTTTATCCATGGTGTAGGCGAAGGGATTTTGCGTACAGAATTGGAGTATCTTTTTAACCGTTATGAAAATTTAAAATTCTACGACGCCGATTTTCAAAAATACGGACGTGGGGCTACCGAAGTTTATATTTTTCAGAATGTAAAATAGAGATTGGGAATTGCATCAAAATGGAAACTCACAAAATCAAAACTCGGGTGTGGTGGTTTTATTTGTAGTTTCAACAGCATTGAGCGTTCCCATATTTAGTGTTTCCTGTGTAATTTCTTCTTGGCCATTTATTAATACCAAATTCTTCAGGACAATTTCTACACTTTTAATGATTTTATAGGTATGCTGTCGATATTGGTTAACGCTATAGTCAATAGCTACGGCAGGATTTAGGTAATCTGCACCAACACTGGAATCCGTTACATCATTTCTAGGGTCTAAATCCATGTTTTTATCCTCATTACGGGTAAGCACGCCGTCACCGTCATCATCATCATCTAGATAGTCGGGTATTCCGTCTCCATCAGTGTCCAAAGGATTTGTTAAGGGGTCATTGTCACCATCAGCATTTAGTATATCTAATTCGAGAGCTGTAGGTACATTATCGCCATCATCATCAACATCATATAGATTAGGAAGGCCATCCCCATCAGTATCGCCATCAAATTCCTTATCGGCAGAAACACCGTCACTATCATCATAGTTAAAAATAGTTGTGAATTCAGCAGTGCCAGAGGAGGCTAAATAGTCTTTAGTTACACTTGGAGAAGTAGGGGGAATGCTGCTACAAAAGTAGTTGTTGCCCAAAACCCCATCATAGGTACGGTAGTTCACAAAATTTGTTGAGCCATTTATTGAATATGTCTTTGTACCCGCTGTTTTATATAGGCTATCCGTTACAGCCAGTTTTAGTGAAAGACTTTCCAGTGCTTCAGCGTTTACTTTATAAAAAACATAGTTGCCCAATTCCCCACAGCTTTTCAGCTCTGCATTGTCAAAATTAAACGTGGTAATAATAATATCGCCGTCATCGCAGCTATGAAGAAGGATTGTTGTCAAAAAAAGGAAAAGAATTTTTTTCATCTGTATATAAAAATCATCAACAGCTACAAAGTAACGCATTTCTTTTTAACTGAAACGTCCGCAAAACTGTTTTAATATGTATTTTTGCGAACCGAAATTATTGCATAGTTTTTGGCTAAATAGTGATTGGTCAAAAATCAATTTTATAAAAATGTTTGCTGAATGAAGAAAGTATATTTTGATAGTGCTGCAACCACACAACTTAGAAAAGAAGTTATAAACTGCATTACCGAAGTTTTAAAAACAGAATATGGAAATCCCTCATCTACTCATTCTTACGGCAGATCATCCAAATCATTACTTGAAAACTCAAGAAAGGAAATAGCGAAGCTTTTAAATGTTTCTGCCAGTGAAATAATCTTCACTTCTGGCGGTACGGAAGCTGATAATTTAATACTTTCCAGCGCAGTGCGTGATCTAGGTGTTAAGCGAATTATTTCCAGCCGTATTGAACACCATGCTGTATTGCATACCTTGGAATGGCTTCAGAAAAATTACAAAATCCAGGTAAATTTTGTGAATTTGACAGCCTGTGGCTATGTAGATTACGAACATTTAGAAACCCTTTTAAGGGATACTTCCCAAAAAACATTAGTAAGCTTGATGCACGTTAATAATGAAGTTGGAAACCTTTTGGATTTGAAGAAAGTTGCGCTTCTTTGTAAAGAACATGGGGCTCTTTTTCATAGTGATACCGTACAATCCGTTGGCCACTTTGAACTTGATTTTAAAGAAATTTCCATAGATTTTGCAGCTGCTGCAGCTCATAAGTTTCACGGTCCAAAAGGAGCAGGCTTTGCTTTTATACGGAAAAATTCTGGGCTGCGGTCCTTAATACATGGCGGAGAGCAGGAGCGTGGAATGCGAGCAGGGACCGAAGCTGTCTATGCAATAGCAGGAATGGCTGAAGCGCTGAAAATATCCTATCAAAATCTCGAAAAAGAGCGAAAATATATAACCGACCTGAAAGCATATTTTAAACAACAACTTTTAGCGACTTTTCCAGATGTAAAGTTTAATGGCGGTTGTGGAGATAACGAACAAAGTACTTATACACTTTTGAACGTTTGTCTGCCCATTTCCGCAGAAAAAGCGATGTTGCTTTTGTTCCAATTGGATTTGAAAGGAATTGCTTGCTCAAAAGGAAGTGCCTGCCAGAGCGGGGCAGAAGGTGGTTCGCACGTATTGAACGAAATTCTTTCTGATGAAGATTTGAGCAAACCTTCCATTCGTTTTTCCTTTTCCAGTTTCAATAATAAAGAAGAAGTTGACTATGTAGTGGGTGTGCTGAAGGAATTTATTGAAAAGGGAATTTAATTTGAAAATTATACAGCATTTATAGTCTTGATTTTTAAACCTTAGATCATTAGAACTTCGCAGTAAGTCTCACGTTAAATACACGCGGCGTCAAATAATTTGGTATTGCATATTGAACCTTGGTGTAAACATCCCTCACAAACGTATTGGTTATAGAGTTCTGCACATCAAAAATGTTGAATATCTCCGCGCCAATTGAAAGTTCCTTGAATTTTTTTAACCAACCGCTGTCTCGTAATTTCGTATCATCCACAATCACATAGCTTATCCCAAGATCGGCACGTTTGTAATCGGGCAAACGGGTTTGATATTTATAAGGATCTGCATAACTAGGAGATCCGCCGGGCAAACCAGTATTGTATGTAAGGTTTAAATACATTTTAAGTGAAGGAATCACTTTCACGTAATCTTGAAACAACATTCCAAACTTTAAACGCTGGTCTGTGGGGCGGAAGATATACCCGCGATCTTCAATGTTCTCTTCGGTCTTCATATAACCAAAGCTTAACCAACTTTCAGTGCCAGGAACAAACTCTCCGGCTAATCGTAAATCGAGCCCGTAAGCATAGGCAACAGCGTTGTTGGTAGCCCGATAACGAATGCGAACATTTTCTAACGTATATGGGTTTACGTCGGTCATGTGCTTGTAATACAATTCAGAATTCAATCTAAAGGCTCTGTCCCACATTTTGAAACTATAATCGTTTCCGAAAACGATGTGAATGGATTTTTGGGCTTTCACTTCAGGTCTGACCGTTCCAGAGGAATCGCGCAATTCCCTGTAAAAAGGTGGTTGTTGGTAAACACCGCCAGAAAGACGGAAAAGCATGTCCATTTCCCAGTCAGGTTTTAAAGCAACCTGTGCCCGTGGGCTGAAAACAGTCTGTGTATTGCTGGTTATGCTTTTTCCACTTACCGTCCAGTTATGTGCGCGAACACCAGCATTCAGCCAGAGGTCACTATTTCCAATACTTGTTTTTCGGCTCCATTGGGCATAACCAGAAATTCGGTCAATTTGTGTATCGTTTAACGCACGGACGTTAGTATATGGCACAATAGGCGAAGTATCTGGCTCATAGGGTTGATTGTTTGGAGGAAATATAGGTGGGCGAATAGAAAACCCTGCAGAGTCAATTATTTCATATTCCTGAACACGATCGCGAATATCCTCCCGTGTGTATTTAATACCGTATTCAATATTATTTTCTTCGATGGAAAGATTTCCTTTGTGCTCCACGTTTAAGATCAATGCATCTAAATCATTGCGTGCGTGTGTCAATTGTCCCCCAATACCACGTGTAAATTCTACATTACCCAAATTTTCGCTGCCAATTTCTGTATTAACTTCACCTAAACGGTACTCGGCAAGAATGTCATAATATTCCTGCTCCGTAGTTTGGTATAGCGAGGCGATAAATTTTGCGGTGTAATTATCAGAAACAACCCAAGTAGATTTCAAAGCACCAAAATAGGTATTGTAACGGTCTTCTTCACGGCCTTCATAAAAAACAAGCAATGCAACAGGATCCGTAATGGTTCCAAAGTTTGTTTGTCTTGTTAATGGCCTATAATTGTACTCGTTTATTGAAACATTTCCTAAAAAAATAACTTCAAAATTATTGGTTAACTTATATGTCAAATAGGTTTGTGCATCTGCAAACTTTGGACGGTAATTGGTTTCTGTCTCCTTGGCTTTTACTAAAAGACTGTTGTTGCGATAGCGGATTCCTAAAATTCCGGATAGGCGTCCATTTTTAGAAATTCCTTCCACAGAACCACTAGCCCCTAAAAGACTTACATCTATTGTGGCCCCAAAATCAACGGGCCTGCGGTATGTAATGTCTAAAACTGAGGAAAGCTTGTCGCCATACTTGGCTTGAAAACCTCCAGCAGAAAAATCAACATTACTGGTAAGATCACTATTAACAAAACTTAAGCCTTCCTGTTGCCCACTTCTAATTAGGAACGGACGGTACACTTCAATTTCGTTTACATAAACCAAGTTTTCGTCATAGTTTCCACCACGCACTGAATATTGTGTACTCAACTCGTCGTTTCCATTAACGCCAGGAAGTGATTTCAAAAGATTTTCAACACCTGCATTAGCACCTACCATTTTGCGGATTACTTCTGGTGAAATGGTCGTTACGCCTTCAACACGTTTGTTTTCACGGCCAGAAATTACCACTTCGCCTATTTGCTCAATATTGGTATTCATTACCGGATTCAGCTCATAATCTTCGTTAGGAGAAAGGTTTACTGTTATCTGTACCTTTTTATGACTAAGATGTGAAAACGTAATTGTAACATCTTCATTAGAGGGAATTTCCAACAAATAGAACCCATTAAAATCTGAAATGGTTCCAGAGTCATTATAAGTTACGTTGGCACCATAAACAGGTATATTGTTTTCGTCTAAAATAATTCCTTTAATAACGGCTTTTTGTGCAAACACAAAGGTTGCGAAGAAAAGGAAAAGAATTGTAAGCGGGAGTTTTATTGTTTTCAAAAGCAAGGGTTAGGGTTGTTTTCTGAAAAATTTTGCTTCAAATGTAGCACTATTTCCAACATTATCTATAACTATAAGTTTGAAATTGTTCTCAGCTTCCAAATTTACATTGTCATTGAAATTATAAGTTAGAACGTCTTTTTTGTAATCATATTCCATCAAAATGAATTTTCCGTTGATGGTACCGCGGTATGAGCTAATACCGCTTAAATCATCCGTTATTTTTACTTGAAGGAAATTTTGGTTGCTGATCCATTTCCCTTCAGCAAAATTTACAGGTTTTATAACTGGTGGAACCGTGTCTATAGCAACAGTGTAACTTCCAAAAGTTCTGGTTTTTCCGGTTAGCTTATCA
>JAGQYZ010000181.1:0-1046 GCA_020435865.1 Aequorivita sp.
ATAAAAACCGAAAAACCCATTAATTTTGATGATGTTGGAATCCCTGGATTTAAAGGCGAGCCAGAAGAAAAAATTGTACCTATGTATTTTGCCGTAACACCATTGAGTATCAATTTGGAAGCACTTTACAAACATATTTCTGGATATTATAAAACATTAAAAATCCAAAGAAAGTGGGAATATGAAAACAACGCAGTAGCAAAAATGCTAAACTATTATACCCTTCCATTTTTTACCACCACCTATGGTATTCCTGAAAATAGAGTATATGATTTTCTACTTTTCTGTGCTGAAACAACTACCATTGAAAGTGATTTCAAAAAAGAAAACTATGGAAGCGTATTGCTTATTTTAGATGAAAAAGCAAAGATTTATGCCCAACGTCTTGCCGAAGAAAATAAAGAATAGATATTTGTAACATCCTTTAATTGGAACCGTCTAATGTTCCATTAGCCTTCTTTTTAATATGAAGTATTTTAGAATTCTATTTTTAGTATTGTTGTTTCCGATGGTTTCGGCCACTCCTGCGCATAAATTTTATGTGAGCATTACAAAAATTGAATACGTTAAGGAGAAAAGCTCGCTTCAAATAATTACCAAAATTTTCATTGATGATATCGAGGATGCCTTGCAACAGCACTATGATCCATCAATTTCACTTGATACCAAAAAAGAAACTGAGGCAGCAGATGAAGATTTGAAAAAATACATCCTTCAAAAAATAAATATTAAGGTGAACGGCAAAACTGTAACCTTTGATTATATTGGTAAAGAATATGACACAGATATGGTTGTGGCTTATATTGAAGTGAAAAACGTAAAAGAATTGAAAACCATTGAAATTGAAAATAAAGTCTTGATGGAAATGTTTCCTGAACAACAGAACATCGTTCATCTTAAAACCCCAAATAGCCGAAAAAGTTTAATTCTTGATAAAGACGAACCCAATGGCAAACTAAACTTTTAAACCTCCTTAACTTTTTTTAAATGAAATCAACAAACTTCCTATTAATTCCAATACTTTTCTTTTTTTCTGGAATGGTTAC
>JAGQYZ010000181.1:1172-2367 GCA_020435865.1 Aequorivita sp.
GGCCCCAGCTATTACCAACAGCAGGCCGATTATGTTATGGACGTTGAATTGGACGATAAAAACAAAAAACTTACGGGTAGCGAAACCATTACTTATACCAACAATTCTCCTGACAAGCTAGAATATCTTTGGGTACAATTGGACCAAAACAAAAGAGCTAAAGATTCAAAAACACCGTTGATTGAGTCTTCGAATGCGCAACCTGCGAATATGGCGGGAAGTTTTGTGCAAAATTATATGGGGAATGAGTTTGATGGCGGATTCAATATAATGGAAGTGAAAGACGCCAAAGGCAATCCACTGAAATACACCATCAACCAAACCATGATGCGTGTAGATATGCCGAAAAACTTGATGCCAAGCGAAAAATTTGTTTTCTCAATTAAATGGTGGTACAATATAAATGATCACGTTGTGGACCGCGCCCGAAGTGGTTACGAAACTTTTGAAGATGGCAACCGTGGTTACGTCATCGCACAATTCTATCCGCGAATGGCTGTCTATAATGATGTGGAAGGATGGCAAAACAGCCAGTTTTGGGGAAGAGATGAGTTTGCACTTCCCTTTGGAAATTTTGAAGTGAATATTACCGTTCCTTCAGATCATATTATGGATGCAACAGGTGAACTTCAAAATAGAAAGGAAATTTTCACCAAAGAAATGATGAGCCGTTATGAAGCTGCTCAAAAATCTTTTGATAAACCAGTTATTATTGTAACCCAGGCAGAAGCCGAAGCTGCTTCAAAAAAGTTTGAGACAGCAAAAAGAACCTGGAAATTTAAAGCAGAAAATGTGCGTGATTATGCTTTTGCAACTTCCCGAAGATATATTTGGGATATGATGGCAGTAAAAATGGGTAACCGCACAGTAATGGCCGTTTCATTATATCCACCAGAAGGAAATCCGTTGTGGGAGCAATGGTCCACAAGGGCGGTTGCAAGTACGTTGAAGTCATATTCAAGAATGACTTTTGACTATCCCTATCCCAAAGCAATTTCTGTAAATGCGAAGAATCAAGGGATGGAATATCCAATGATTTGTTGGAATCACGGCCGTCCCAATAAAGACGGAAGCATCAGTGATCGTACAAAATTTGGAATGATAAGCGTGATAATCCACGAAGTGGGTCACAACTATTTTCCAATGATCGTAAACAGTGACGAACGCCAGTGGACTTGGATGGACGAAGGTTTAA
>JAGQYZ010000182.1 GCA_020435865.1 Aequorivita sp.
ATTGACGAAACCACATATCAATTGGCTTTAGACGAAAATCTCCCCGGAAAACCCTTGCCATTGCCAGAATATGCCCCTCATTTAACCGAAAAAATACGAAAAGAACATCCTGGAAAACGGATTGAAACCACGATCGATTTTTCGCTTCAGCAAAAGGTGAATAATATTGTGAAGGAGCAAAATTACAAGCTTTCGCAGAACCAAATCAATAATCTAGCGGTGTTGGTTTTGGATGTAAATACACGTGAAGTTTTAGCGTATGTGGGCAATTCCCCAACAACTCGCGAGCACAATAATTTTGTGGATGTTATTGAAAAACCACGAAGCACGGGCAGTATTTTAAAGCCCTTTCTTTTTGCCTCAATGCTCGATGCCGGGGAAATTCTTCCAAATATGTTAGTTGCAGATATTCCAACGACAATAAATGGTTATACTCCCGAAAATTTTGATAAAAAATTCAATGGGGCAGTACCAGCAAGTGTTGCGCTTTCACGTTCGTTAAACATTCCTGCAGTAAGGATGTTACGGGATTTTGGATTTCAAAGGTTTTATAATATTCTGCAAAAAACGAATCAAAAAGCAATCGAGAAACCTGCGGATTATTATGGACTTTCATTGATTCTGGGCGGGGCGGAAAGCAGTCTGTGGGATATTACGAAAGGGTATGTGGGTATGGCTTCAACCTTAAATTTCTTCAACAATTCTTCTAGTGAGTACCGAAAAAATGAATTTGTGGAACCTGTTTATGTGAAAAATCACGAGGAAATCGACTTCGGGAAAATTCAGCAAAAACCTTCCGTTTGGAATGCTGGAGCAATTTATGAAACTTTCGAAGCGATGGAAAAAGTAAACCGTCCCAGCGGCGAGGAAAACTGGGAGTTTTTCACAAGCAGTCAGCCGCTTGCATGGAAAACAGGAACCAGTTATGGCTTTAAGGACGCATGGGCAGTTGGTGTTACACCAAAATACGCCATTGGGGTTTGGGTGGGAAATGCCGATGGCGAAGGGCGTCCAGGATTGACGGGAATTCAAGCCGCAGCGCCTGTTTTGTTCGATGTTTTGAATGTGTTGCCCCAAAGCGGTTGGTTTAAAATGCCTTACGATGAATTGGTTGAGGTTGAAATTTGCTCTAAAAGTGGGCATCTCGCTGGGCTTTTCTGTGAGGAAACAAAAACTGAGTGGATTCCAAAAAACGGAACGCGAACCGAAGCTTGCCCCTTTCATCAAACAGTTTTTCTAGATACTTCGGAAAATTTTCGGGTGAATTCTTCCTGCTATCCACTTTCGGAGATGGTTCAAAAAAACTGGTTTGTTCTGCCGCCAGTGATGGAATATTATTATGCACAACTTCATCCGGAATATAAAATTTTGCCGCCATTTGCTCCCAATTGTTTGCAGGAAGGCGAAAAGTTGATGGCTTTTATTTATCCGAAGAAAAATGAAGCCGTGTTACTTCCGAAGAATTTCAACGAAAATGTGAACGAAGTGATTTTTAAGCTTGCGCACCGCTCCCCAGAAACCACCGTTTTTTGGTATTTGGATTCAAAATATATTGGCAAAACTGATACCTTTCATGAATTGGCTGTTTCGCCAAAACCTGGAATTTATCTGTTGACTGCTGTCGATCAAGATGGCAATGAAGTTCGCGAGCAAATTGAAGTAAAACCGGCTTCTCAAATTCCCTAGCACTTTATTTAACAAAAAATTAATACGCTTTGGTTCGTAATGTTCCGAACCAAACGTACTTTTGTGCTCTATTTTTAATCCGAAGGAGATATTTTGACAAAAAGAGAACGAATAATAGAAAAATTGGGAGTACACATTGAGAGTAGGGAACAGTTGGCCCCACTGGCCGCACGCATACTCTCCACTCTAATTTTAACAGGGAAAAGAGGAATTACTTTTGAATCTTTGGTCTGCGAACTTGGTGCAAGCAAGAGCACAATTTTTACGCATTTAACTACACTTCAGGCGGCAAACCGCATTACGTATTACACAAAATCTGGCGACCGCAAAAAATATTTTATTCTCATTCCGGATGTGATGATTCAATCGATGACTGAAATGATAAAAAAATGGAACTGCGAAAAGGAAATCCATATGGAAATTATGGATTACAAAAAGGAATTGAACGAGACTTTAGAAGATTCAGAAAAATTTGATTTAGAATTTCACAGAGATTATTTGGACTTTCTAACCCAAGCCAGTGCTTCCGTTGAAAAATTGCAGAAAAAACTTATTGAAAAAAATAAAAACGACTAATTAAATCAACAATGAAAAAGAAAAATTTAATTAACTCTCTT
>JAGQYZ010000183.1:0-6265 GCA_020435865.1 Aequorivita sp.
TCAATAAACAAACCCCTTTGGAAGAAGGCTCCCTCCGTTCACAAATTGAAACCTATGCTTCAAAAGTAGGTTTTACGCTGGATAAAATTTTTGTGATTGATGGTAGCAAGCGCAGTACAAAAGCTAATGCCTATTTCTCAGGCTTTGGAAGTGAAAAGCGTGTTACACTTTACGATACACTAATAAAAGATTTAAACGAAGAAGAAATTGTAGCCGTCCTCGCCCATGAAGTTGGCCATTATAAACGAAACCATATTATCATCAACCTCATTATGGCAATTATTACAACAGGCTTCACCCTTTGGTTGTTGTCATTATTTATAGGAAATCCTTTGCTTTCCGAAGCTTTGAATGTTCCGCAACCCTCTTTTCATATTGGGCTAATAGCCTTCGGTGTACTATACAGTCCAATTTCAGGAATTACAAGTTTACTAATGAATTACTTAAGCAGAAAGTTCGAATACCAAGCAGACAATTTTGCAAAGAATACATATTCAGGTCCACCTTTAATTTCAGGTTTAAAAAAACTTTCAAAAAACAGTCTCAGCAATCTTACGCCGCATCCGCTTTATGTGTTTGCTCATTATTCGCACCCTACGCTGTTGCAACGGTTCAGAAATTTGAAGAAATAAAACTATCTTTCCCAAGTTAACTTATTAAAACGTTTTTGAAACCCATCACCCGCACCGTTTGGATTCTTTCCCTCGTCAGTCTGTTTACAGATATGGCAAGCGAAATGCTATACCCCATCATGCCCATCTATTTAAAAAGTATTGGTTTTTCCATTCTTTTAATTGGGGTTTTGGAAGGTCTGGTAGAAGCCGTAGCGGGATTGAGCAAAGGTTATTTTGGCCAACTTTCCGATATTAAAGCAAAGCGAGCACCCTTCGTGCAATTAGGTTATTCGCTCAGCGCCATTTCAAAACCGATGATGGCGTTTTTTGTATATCCGTTATGGATTTTCTTTGCAAGAACCACAGATAGATTGGGAAAAGGAATCCGTACCGGAGCCCGCGACGCAATGCTTTCCGCGGAAACCACAAAGGAGAACAAAGGAAAAGTTTTCGGGTTCCACCGTTCTATGGATACTTTTGGTGCCGTTCTTGGCCCTGCCCTTGCCCTTCTGTATTTATACTTCTATCCCGAAGCTTACATAAACCTTTTTTATATTGCTTTTATTCCCGGTGTGCTGGCAGTAGGAGCCTCTTTTCTTCTGAAAGACAAAACGATTGAAAATTCTCCTAAAAAGAAAAAAATCAGTTTCTTTTCCTTCATTAATTATTGGAAACAAAGCCCTACGGAATACCGAAAAGTAGTACTCGGATTATTATTCTTTGCGCTTTTCAATAGTAGTGACGTTTTTCTTCTTTTAAAAGCAAAAGATGCGGGACTGGATGATACGTGGGTAATTGGCATCTACATTTTTTACAATTTAATTTACGCACTAACTGCTTTTCCGTTGGGCAATTTTGCCGATAAAATAGGTTTGAAAAAAATGTTCGTCTTCGGATTGATTATCTTCAGTTTAGTTTACTTCGGAATGGGTTTAACTACAAACCTTTATCTAATAATCGCCCTATTTTTCGGCTATGGAATCTATGCAGCCGCCACAGAAGGCATTTCCAAAGCGTGGATCACAAACATTTCCAAAGACGAAAATACAGCTACTGCAGTGGGAACTTATTCAGCTTTCCAAAGCATCATCGCAATGTTTGCAAGCGTAATAGCTGGATTGTTATGGTACTATTTTGGAGCAAGCTTTACTTTTATTTTAACTGCAATAGTCACTATTTTCGTGATAATTTATTTTCTTCAACTAAAACTTTCAGCGTAAAACTTCCAACTTTCAACTTTCAACTTTAAAGGAAATAGTATCTTTGCCCACTGTTAAGATTTTTACACTTATGACAATTTCATACAACTGGCTAAAACAATTTATTAACCTTCCTTGGGATGCCGAAAAGACAGGCGAATTATTAACCGACCTTGGGCTTGAAGTAGAAGGAATAGAAGATTTCTCTTCTGTAAAAGGTGGTTTAGAAGGCATTGTTGTTGGCCACGTTTTAGCATGTGACCAACACACCAACGCAGATCGGCTGAAAATTACAAAAGTTGATGTAGGCAGTGGTGAAACTTTACAGATTGTTTGTGGCGCTCCAAATGTTGCCGTGGGTCAAAAAGTGCCCGTAGCTACCATTGGTACAACACTTTATGATACTGAAGGGAAACCGTGGCAAATAAACAAAGGTAAAATCCGTGGCGAAGTTAGCGAAGGAATGATTTGTGCTGAAGATGAACTCGGCCTCGGAAAATCTCATGATGGAATTATGGTTTTGGACGCTAAATTAAAGCCGGGAACACCTTTAGCCAAAGTGCTGGAAGTTGAAAACGACAAAATATTTGAAATTGGCCTTACCCCTAACCGTGCCGATGCGATGAGCCATTGGGGAGTTGCGCGCGATTTAAAAGCTGGTTTACTTCACAAAGGAATTTCCACAAAAATAAACACACCATCAACCAGCAGTTTTAGAATAGACAACCGCACCTTAAAAATTGACGTAAAGGTTAAAGACAATGCATTGGCGCCGCGTTATTGTGGAATAACGATAAGTAATTTAAAGGTAGGCCCTTCCCCTACTTGGCTTCAAAACAGATTGAAATCCATTGGACTTTCACCGATAAACAATATTGTGGATGTTACCAATTATGTGCTTCACGAACTTGGCCAACCGCTTCACGCTTTTGACGCAGCAAAAATCTCAAAGAATACAGTCAATGTGAAAACACTTCCTTCTGGAACAAAATTCACAACCCTTGATGGTATTGAACGCGAACTTCACGAAGAAGATTTAATGATTTGTGATGGTGAAAAACCAATGTGTATCGCTGGAGTTTTTGGAGGAATTGATAGTGGTGTTACAGAAAACACAACGAGTATTTTCTTAGAAAGTGCTTATTTCAATCCAGTAAGTATTCGTAAAACGGCAAAACGCCATAGTTTAAGCACTGATGCCTCTTTCCGTTTTGAGAGAGGAATAGATCCAAACATTACAGATTATGCGCTTCTCCACGCTGCCATTTTAATTGTTAAAGTAGCCGGAGGGCAAATAACCAGTGATTTGGTAGATATTTATCCAAAGAAAATTGAAGACCACCAAGTTGTTCTCAATTTTGAAAAAGCGAATAAACTTATAGGTGAAGAAATTCCGAAGGAAACCATTAAAGATATACTCACTTCACTTGAAATGAAGATTAATAATGTAACTGAAACTGGAATTGGGATGACCATTCCCGCTTACCGAAACGACGTTACCCGCGATGTGGACGTGATTGAGGAAATTCTTCGTGTTTATGGTTATAACAACGTAAAGTTTACCCAAAAATTGAATGCTTCTATTTCTACAATTTTACCTGGTGAAGATTATTCAATTCAAAATAAAATAGGTTCACAATTAACAGCACTTGGTTTTAACGAGATGCTAAACAACTCGCTCACTTCGCCAAAATATGTTGCATTGAGTGAGACCTTAAAAGAAAACTACAATGTTTCGATGCTTAATCCGTTGAGCCAAGATCTTTCTGTAATGCGCCAATCCATGCTTTTTTCCGGTTTGGAGGCAATTGAATATAACAGCAATAGAAAAAACAGTAACTTAAAGTTTTTTGAATTCGGAAAAACCTACCACAACTTTCCAGGTGGAAGAACTGAAAACAAACATCTTTCGCTTTTCATTACCGGATTGAAAACGGAGGGAAATTGGGCAATTCCAGATACAAGGAGTAATTTTTTCTTCGGAAAAGGAACCGTTGTCGCATTAATGGAGCGCTTGGGACTTGAAGGTTATACCGAAGATACTACTGAAAATGATATTTTTTCTGAAGGAATCACTTTCAAAAGAAACAAAGAATCCATCGTTGATTTTGGGATTGTGAAGAAAAACACCAACAAAGAACTTGGTATTGACGCTGAAGTTTTTTATGCAGATTTCAACTGGGGTGCAGTTTTGAAACAAATTTCAACTAAAAACTTCAAATTAAAGCCAATCTCAAAATTCCAAGCAGCACAACGTGATTTTGCATTGTTACTTGACAATTCAGTGCGTTACGGAGATCTTCGCAATGCAGCATTTAATTCAGAAAAAAAGTTTCTAAAATCCGTTACCCTCTTTGATGTTTATAAAGGCAAAAACCTTCCTGATGGAAAAAAGAGTTATGCGCTAAGTTTCACCATTCAAGATGAAGAAAAAACGCTTACGGATAAGCAGATTGACAAAATTATGAATAAACTCCAGCAAAAATTTGAAACCGAGTTTGGTGCCGTACTCCGATAGGAAATTATCCACAATAAAAAAACAGCGACTATAAAGGTCGCTGTTTTCATTTTAAATAAATGGAAAATTGGGGGCAATATTATTTAGGCAGAACAACGCTATCAATAACATGGATCACTCCGTTTGATTGGTTTACATCTGCAATGGTTACTGTGGCCATACCACCCTTTTCATCCATCAAAACAATGTTTTTGCCTTTCATCATTGCTGTTAAAGTTCCGCCGCTCACGGTTTTGTAGGTTACCTTTCCGTTGCCCTTTTTTATATCACTCATAATATCAGTTGCGCTATGTCTGCCTGCAAGAACGTGATAGGTTAAAATGGTTTGTAATGTTTTTTTGTTTTCAGGTTTTAGTAAAGTTTCAACAGTTCCTTTTGGAAGTTTTTCAAAAGCCTCATTTGTTGGTGCAAATACGGTTAATGGTCCATCACCTTGAAGTGTTTCTACTAAATCTGCTGCTTTTACCGCAGCCACAAGTGTGGTGTGATCTTTTGAATTGACAGCGTTTTCAATAATGTTTTTGCTTGGATACATTGCAGCGCCACCAACCATAACTGTTTTTTCTTTCATGTTGTCATTTTTCATCATTTTGCCTTGTGCAAAAATTGAAGAGGTTCCAGCCATTAAGGCCATTGAGAATAATGCTGCTGTAAAAAGTTTTGATTTCATAATAATGTGTTTTTAGTTTTATGTTTATGTGCATATAAACGAAAATCCAGAAACTGCGGTTTTGCAATTTCTGGACTTTAAGGTTTATTTAACTTTTATAAAACTATTCCTTGGAAGCAGGAAAAATCAAAGCATTTATTATATGGAAGAAACCATTTTTATGATAGAAATCTGAAGCAATGATTGTAGCAGTTCTGTTTTCTGAATCAACCAATTGCAACTCTCCATTTATTTCACGAACACCTAAGTTTTTTCCTTCAAGGGTTTTTAAGTATATGGTTCCGCCCTTTTTGGCTATTTCACTTTTTAATGTATTACTATCTATTCTGCCTGGAACAGCCAAATATTTTACAAGTGAATTGATAATCTTGGAGTTTCCCAAAATGGAATCTCGGCTTTTTTTAGATAGATTTAAAAAAGCCTCATCTGAAATAGCGAAAAAAGTTATCATTTCCTGACTTTCCAACTTTTGACGGGAGGGATCATTTTTTAATATTTTGGCCAAAATGGTAAAATCTGGAGCTTCTTCAATATTTTCGTAAAAAGTTTTGCTTGAAGTAAAAGTACTCTCTCCTAATGTTTTGGATACTTCAGCACTATCTGTTGAAAGATATTTTTGGGCAGAAACAGTAGTTCCAAAGCATAGTATTAAAAGAAGCAGAAGTGTATTTTTGAATAGCATATAAATATTTTTTAAGGTTGTAAATATAGCAAATACAAAGCCAATTACCCTAAAAACGGAAAAGGCTTGAATTTATTAGAAATTTTTCCTCAAACTTTGTTAAATAGTTGCTTTGCTAAAATGTACGGCGTAAATTTATTTTCAAAAAAATTACATCCTATGTTTTCCAGAACGAATATAGAAAAACAACTGCTTAAATTCCGTTCCAAACGGGTTGCAGAGCAAAACATTATGGATGAAGTGCAACGTATTTTTTCAGAAAACGAAAAAAGACGTGATGAAATTATTTTAAGTTTAACCGAAAAATCAAACGAGATTGAAAACCATTTCGATTTTGATTTGCTTGAAACTGAGCACATATTTCATATTGAAGATATTAAAAAGCTCTGTATAACGTACCGTTTGCGGTTTTTGGATTCGCATTATTTTAAAGGAGATTTCCCAGAAGAAGCTATTTCAGAAATTAGGAGTCTTGAAAACAAGCACAACATTACTCTGAAAAATTTCAAAATTATTGCACCTGCAAAACTTTTAAAACTTGAAAATGCCGACGACCCATTGCTTTTTGCGCCTATGGGCAAT
>JAGQYZ010000183.1:6384-8224 GCA_020435865.1 Aequorivita sp.
GTTTTAAGTATTTTGCTTACGGCAATATCTCCAATACATTGGTTTTCAAAAAACCCTGGAATTGCGGAATATCTATTCTTAGGTATTTTTATTTTTAAGGCTGTAGGAGGATTTGTGCTATTTTATGGCTTCGCAAAAGGAAAAAATTTCAATGGGGCAATATGGAACAGCAAATATTATAATGCTTGAATGTAGTAATCAGTAATAATTTAACCTAATAATTTAAAAAAATGTCAGAAAACACAGAAGAAACAGTTCGTATTTACACAGGTTCCGATATTATGGCCGAAGCACTTGTAGGAAGATTGGAAGAAGTAAATATTACCCCAATACTTCGGGACGACCAGCAAAGTGGTGTCATGTTTGGTTCTGGAAGTAAATATGACGACCAAGTGCGCATTTTTGTTAGAAAAGACGAACTTGCTATAGCACAGCCTATTGTTGACGCTTTTTTAAAAGAAACTGAAGAAGAGGAATAAATGTCTGAAACAACAAGAATATATACCGGCCCAACTTTAATAGCAAAAGGTTTAGTTGCGCGTCTGAATGATATTGGCATAAATCCTATTGAACGAAACGATCACGACAGTAGTCTGCGGGCTGGCTTCACAATGAGCATCGCAAATCAAACTATGATTTTTATACGAAAAGATGAGATGGAAAAAGCACAACCTACTATTGATGAATTTTTAATGGAAATAGGCGACCAATAAATTTGGTCGCCTATTTTTTATGCTTCAACCGCATACATTTTATCACGTAATTCCTTCAGTTTTTTATCGCCCATATACTCATCAAAAGTCATATACCGGTCTATCGCTCCATTCGGAGTTAATTCAATAACTCTTGTGCCAACTGTTTGTGCAAACTCATGATCGTGGGTTGTAAGTAAAATAGTCCCTTTAAAGTTTTTTAATGAATTATTGAAAGCCGTAATTGATTCCAAATCCAAGTGGTTTGTAGGTTCGTCTAACATCAGTACGTTTGCACGGAGCATCATCATTCGGCTCAACATACAACGCACTTTTTCGCCTCCAGAAAGTACGCTACTTTTCTTCAGAGCTTCCTCGCCGCTAAAAAGCATTTTTCCGAGAAAACCTCGAAGAAAGACTTCTTCGCGTTCTTCTTCAGTTTTGGCATACTGACGCAACCAATCTACCAATGATAAGTTATTTTTAAAAAAATCTTCATTATCAAGTGGCAAATAGCTTTGATTTGTAGTAATTCCCCATTGAAAGGAACCACTATCCGGTTTTGTGTGGCCATTCAATATTTCATAAAAAGCTGTGGCCGCACGAGAATCTTTAGAATAAATAACCACTTTATCACCCTTTGATAAATTGATATCCACATTTTTGAAAAGTGTTTCGCCATCAATAGAGGCAGACAGGTTTTCAACATTCAAAATTTGATCCCCAGCTTCTCGCTCGCGTTCAAAAATAATTGCTGGATAGCGACGGCTGGATGGCTGTATTTCTTCAACGTTCAGTTTTTCAAGCATTTTTTTACGCGAAGTTGCCTGCTTGCTTTTTGCAACGTTGGCGCTAAAGCGCATAATAAACTCTTGAAGCTCTTTTCGTTTTTCTTCAGCCTTTTTATTTTGTTGTGCACGTTGTCTAGCTGCCAATTGGCTACTTTCATACCAAAAAGTATAGTTGCCACTGTAATGGTTTATTTTTCCGAAGTCAATATCGCTAATATGTGTGCAAACCGCATCTAAAAAGTGACGGTCGTGGGAAACAACAATTACACAATTTTCATAATTAGCCAAAAAGTTTTCCAACCAACCGATGGTTTCATAATCCAAGTCGTTGGTAGGCTCATCCATAATCAATACATC
>JAGQYZ010000183.1:8323-8607 GCA_020435865.1 Aequorivita sp.
CCAAGGTTTGAAAGCATTGCAGCAGCATCACTATCTGCATTCCAACCGTTCATTTCCTCAAAAGTAACTTGAAGTTCGCCAATTTTTTCGGCATTAGCATCCGTATAATCTTCGTATAGTTTGTCAATTTGAGTTTTTATGGCAAACAATTCTTTATTCCCTCTAACAACAGTTTCAAGGACATTAAAATCATCATAAGCGTTGTGGTTCTGCTCAAGGACAGACATCCGTTTTCCTTTCTCCAAATGTACATGCCCTGAGGTAGGTTCCTGTTTTCCTGAAAT
>JAGQYZ010000183.1:8685-10858 GCA_020435865.1 Aequorivita sp.
TGTGTACTCACCTCATCGAACAAAACGCGTTTACCAAACTGAACCGAAAGATTTGAAACTGAAAGCATAAATTTTTAAATTTTGCGCAAAAGTAGCCAATTAAGCGATATGCCGAAAACATTAACGTTTTAAAAATCCTTTTAACCATCATTTAACATAATGCAGCAGTAAGCTCGGTTACATTTGTCTGTTAATTTTAATCTTAGTGCGATTGTTTAAAAAAATACTTCTTCTCTTTTTTCTTACCACACTATTTTCTTGTAAAAACAAGGAGAAAGACCTTGTGCAAACAACTTACATAGGCGGACAGATAGTAAACCCAACCGTTGACTATATTATTTTTTCCAAAGGAAGCGAAATACTGGATACGGTAAAGTTGGATGACAATAATTTTTTTCATTACAGAACTGACAAAATAAAAGAAGGGCTCTATTTTCTAAAGAACGGAGAATCCCAAGTTTTCTTCATTGAACCTGGCGATAGTTTACTGATACATCTTAACACAATTGATTTTGACGAATCTTTGGCTTATTCCGGAAGAGGTGGCGAGCAGAACAACCTATTGATAGATCTCTATCTGCTGAATGAAACCGAAAATCAGGACTTGCCAAAATGGTATGCACTTTCATCTATTGATTTTGACCATAAAATTGATTCCCTAAAAACAATAAAAATCAATAAATACGAAGAATATATCTCTAATAATGAAGTGGCAGAGGCTTTTAAAAAAGTTGCGCTCGCCAACATTAATTACGATTACTATTCCAAAAAGGAAATGTATGCTGCTGCCAATAAGAATTATCCTGAAAAATTCGACGAACACTTTTTTGATTACCGAAAGAAGATAGATTTTGAACAGAATGAACTTAAATATTATTACCCATACTATCGTTTTATGAATCGGTATTTTGAAAATATGGTTTGTTCAACATATGCCAATAAAACACCAATTGACCGTAACTCATTTCAATATAGCTACCAGAAAATCAAATTGATTGATAGCATTGTTACTTCAGAAACTCTCAAAAATAGTCTGCTGCGCTATAACGCCATATCATATTTGTTAAATTCAAAGAATGCTGAAGATGAAACCAAGTTTTTTGAGGCTTATTCAAAAATGAATACTGATGAAAAGAATCTTGAAGAAGTACGCAAGGTTTTTGATGCCTCAATAAAACTTACCGCCGGCAATAAAATTCCAAATGTGGCATTGGTTAATACAGACAATGTTGTAAAGGACTTGCAGAGCATCATAAAAGCACCTACTGTAGTTTATTTTTGGACTGGTCAGTCTAAAATGCTTTACAAAAACATTCACAGTCGTGCAGCTGAGCTAAAATCCAAATATCCTGAATACGACTTTTTAGCCGTAAATACCGACACACATTTTAAAAAATGGCGTGAAGCTGTAAAGAAAGCTGGTTATAATCCAAAAACAGAATTTCAGCTAGAAAACCTGAGCGACGCTGAAAAGAAACTTGTTTTAAATGCAATGAACAAGGTTATTATTGTTGATAAAAACGGTGTTATCCTAGAAGGAAAAACCAACATGTTCAACACTAATTTTGAAGAACTGCTACTTGGTTATTTGAATAGATAGGTTCTTAACCTAATTAATTCCCCTTTTTATAATCTTCCAAAAACTGTTTTAAACCACTATCTGTTAATGGATGTTTCAGCAGACCTTCAATAGAGGAAAGCGGTCCAGTCATAACGTCAGCACCTATTTTTGCGCAGTTTATAACATGCATAGTATGACGAACGGAAGCTGCAAGAATTTTTGTTTCGAAACCATAGTTATCATAGATTAGTCGGATATCTGCAATTAGTTCCAATCCATCAGTTGAAATATCGTCCAATCTCCCAATAAATGGCGAAACGTAAGTTGCCCCAGCTTTTGCTGCAAGTAGGGCTTGTCCAGCTGAAAAAACCAACGTACAATTGGTACGGATGCCGTGGTCTGTAAAGTATTTTATTGCTTTAACACCTTCTTTAATCATTGGTACTTTCACCACGATTTGTGGGTGAAGCTCTGCAAGTTCCTCTCCTTCTTTTACCATTCCATTAAAATCGGTTGCAATAACCTCTGCGGAAACATCACCGTCCACGATATTGCAGATGGCTACATAATGTTTCAAAATATTATTTCGTCCAGTGATGCCTTCCTTTGCCA
>JAGQYZ010000184.1 GCA_020435865.1 Aequorivita sp.
GGAAAATCGGTAATGGTAAAATGCTTGGTGGGTTTAATACAGCCCGACAGTGGGAGCATTACTATCGAAAACCAAGATATTATTACAATGGGGCATAAGGAACTAGACTTATTGCGAACTGAAATTGGTTTTCTGTTTCAAGGAAGTGCACTTTATGACTCTATGACCGTGCGTGAAAATCTGGAATTCCCTTTGCGCCGCCATAAAGATAAAATTGAAAATTTTCAAGGAACCGAAGTATTGGTAAAAGAAGCTTTAGAAAATGTGGGCTTAGTACATGCAATAGATTTAATGCCCGCAGAGCTTTCAGGGGGAATGCAGCGTAGAGTGGCATTGGCTCGAGCCCTAATTTTAAAGCCGAAAATCATTATGTATGATGAGCCAACAACAGGTTTGGATCCCATTACGGCAAAAGAAATTATTCAATTAATGCGGAATATTCAACAAAAATATCAAACATCTTCCCTTATCATCACCCACGATGTGGACTGTGCGCGGGTAATTTCAAATAGGATGATTTTGTTGGTGGGTGGAATCAATTATGCTGAAGGAACTTTCGAAGCGCTTTCAAATTCGAAAGACCCAAAAGTAAAGGCATTTTTTAAAAATTAATAGTATGGAAAAATCAAATTCACAAAAAATCAATGTCGGTGTCTTTGTAGTGGTGGGAACCATTCTTCTTGTTACTGCACTTTATTTTATTGGCAATCAACAACATCTGTTCAGTAATAATATTCAGATATATGCAACTTTCGGAAACGTGAATGGCTTAACCCTTGGCAACAACGTGCGCTATTCTGGAATTAATGTGGGCACTGTTAGCAAAATAGAAATGGTTGATGAAGGAACCATTGCCATTCAAATGGTGGTGGAAAGTAAAACATCAAAATTCATTAAAAAAGACGCTATAGCCTCCATTGGTTCTGATGGATTGGTAGGAAGTATGGTTGTAAATATAATTCCCGGGAAAGCGCAAGACGCAAGATCTGTTATTGCTGGTGATACCATCCAGTCTTATAGCAAAATTGGAGCTGACGATATGCTTTCAACCTTAAATACAACCAACGAAAATGCTGCTTTATTGACTTCAGATTTGTTAAAGATAACCTATAAAATCCTTGAGGGCAAAGGCACTTTGGGTGCATTGGTAAGTGATACTTTGTTGGCGAAAGACATTCGGCAGGCGGTGGTAGAGCTCAGAAAGACCACAACAGGAACCGCTGCTTTAATTTCGCAGGTCAATGCAATTATTTCAAAAGTTAATTATGACGAAAGTACAGCGGCAGTAATATTGAGCGATACTGTTTCCGCAAACCAAATAAAAAAAGTGTTTGCCAATCTTGAAAAATCCAGTGTTGATATTAACGAAGTGACCAAAAATCTTGATGCATTTATTAAGGAAATAAAATTTGGAAAAGGGACTCTAAACTATGTTACGCAAGATGAAGTCTTGGTTAAAAATATTGATACAACAATTATCAACATAAAAGGAGCTGCTGAAAAGCTAAACGAAAATATGGAAGCCTTAAAGCATAATTTTCTGTTCCGTGGTTATTTCAAAAAACTTGAGCGACAGGAAAAGAAAAATGCGAAAGAAAACTGATTAAAATTTGGTATTTTCGTGCTATAAAAACCAACCAAAAAAATTGTTGCATGCTCACAGATTTAAAAGAGAATTTCACCCATATTTTTGAAGACGAGCTTATTGAAGAAATCAACCAAGTAGGGATTTTAAGAGAGGTAAAAGAAGGCGAGAAGCTTATTGAAATTGGTGACTATGTTCGCTCTATGCCATTGCTTATTTCTGGAGCAATAAAAATTTTAAGGGAAGATGAAGACGGTGATGAACTCTTGCTCTATTTTTTGGAACGTGGCGACACTTGTGCAATGACGTTGACTTGCTGTTTGGGACAGACAAAAAGCGAAATACGTGCAATTGCAGAACTTGATACTACCTTGATTATGATTCCTATTCAAAAAATGGAGGAGTGGACAGGAAAGTATAAAAGTTGGCGTAATTTTGTATTCCAAAGCTATCACGCACGTCTTACCGAAATGCTTGAAACCATTGATAGCATCGCTTTTTATAATATGGATGAGCGTTTGGTGAAATATCTGCAGAACAAACAAAAAGTCACCAATGATTCCTTGATAAACTCCACTCATCAAGAAATTGCTTATGAACTTCATACATCCCGGGTTGTAGTTTCGCGATTATTAAAAAAGTTAGAATCGATGGGGAAAATTGAACTCTACCGAAATAGCATTAAGATAATTTCGCTCTAGTTTTAAGGTTTTTTCTGAAACCTTGATTTATCTGTAACTTTTGTTACTGCCAAGTTTGTTCTTTAAATTTATTTTTGAAGTGTTTAAAACCTAAAATTTGCCTTATGAAGTTTTTAGCCACACTTTTCTTGATCACTTTATTTACGGCCTGCAATAGTAATGCTCATAAAGAATATTTGGCGCAAACAGAAAATGATAAAACAGCAGAATCAAAAATCCATCAGGAACATCCCGGCAAGAAATTGATGGAAAACACCTGCTATGTTTGCCACAATCCAAAAACTTCGGAAGAACGTATGGTTGCACCGCCAATGATAGCTGTGAAAATGCATTACATTTCTGAAGATACATCAAAGGAAGATTTTATAAATTCTATGGTTGAGTGGGCAAAAAAACCTTCCGAAGAAAAATCAAAAATGCCAGGAGCAGTAAAGAAATTTGGGTTGATGCCGTATCAATTTTTTCCAGAGGAAACCATAAAGCAAATTGCGGATTATATGTTTAGTAATGAAATAGAAGAGCCTGAGTGGTTTGAATTACATTACAACCAAATGCACGGTAATAGACCACAAATGAAAGGAAACATGGGTCAAGGAATGGGCAATAGGAACGGAATGGGAAAAAATCAAGTTGCAAATACACAACCAACTGTTAAGGAACGCGGCATGCAAATAGTACAAACCACGAAAGCCGAATTGGGAAAGAACCTGATGGGCCAAATTCAGAAAAACGGGGTTATTGCCGCTCTAGAGTTTTGTAATGTTCAAGCTTTGCCCATAACGGACAGTATGGCTACTGTTCATAATGTACATATAAAACGGGTGACCGATAAACCGAGAAACCCACAAAACAAGGCAAATGCTGCAGAATTGCAATACCTGGAAAATTTCAAAAAACAAGTGGCTGCTGGAGACGAGGTAAACCCGATTGTGGTTGAAATGGGTAATGAAACAGAATTTTATTATCCCATTGTTACCAATTCCATGTGTTTAAAATGTCATGGTACGCCCGGAAAGGAACTTGAAGCACTTACTTTATCAAAAATAAAGGAACTATACCCAATGGATAAGGCTACGGGTTACAACGAAAATGAAGTGCGCGGTATTTGGAGCATACGTTTTGAAAACTAATACATGAATTTTTACGAAACTTTTTGGAACCATAAATATTTAAGTGGTGAAACAGGCTGGGATATAGGCTACGTTTCTACGCCAATAAAGGAATACATTGACCAACTTTCAGATAAAAATTTAAAGATTTTGATTCCCGGTGGCGGCAATTCTTATGAGGCGGAATACCTTTTTGAAAGTGGTTTTAACAACGTTTA
>JAGQYZ010000185.1 GCA_020435865.1 Aequorivita sp.
GTAAATAGATATTCCGCATCATAAAAAGCTTGCGCTAAAACGGATAAAATTCCATAAGCTTTGCTTCCTTCTTTTTCGCAAATACGCTGTGCCACTTCTTTCTGAAACATTCCTGTAAACTCGGGAATCTGGGTTTTCCATTCTAACATTTTGAAAACAATCTGGGTTGAAATGTTATATGGAAAGTTGCCGGTAATGGCGAATTGTTCCTCTCCGAAAAGTTGTGAAATATCATATTTTAAAAAATCTGCTTCCAGAATTTTGAGGTTTTTGTCAGGATAGTTTTCCTCTAAATAAACAATGGATTCCGTGTCAAGGTCCATTGCGATTACTTCAATGTTTTTTTTAATTAAATATTTGGTGAGCACGCCCATTCCGGGACCAATTTCCAATACATTTTTATAGTCTTCCAGCGTCAATGTATCGGCAATTTTTTCGGCAATAGTTTCGTCTTTTAGAAAGTGTTGACCTAAGTTTTTTTTGGCACGTACTTCTTTTCCCATCAGTGTTCACTTACAATTTCAAGTTCGGTACGGAAGGCTACAAATTTTCCTTCAAAGGGTTTGCTCTGCGCCCGGAGTTCTGCAGCATTTTCGGCATAGTATTTCTGAAGCATTTCCTTGCTGTCGGTTGTATATTGAACAGAATAGGTAATACCACCCATTTCTTCTTCAATAATCACGCGCGACATAAGCGCCTTACTGAATTTTCCTGTGGCGAGCATTGCAGGAATGTGTTCGGTTTTCATCCAATCAAGCCAGCGGTCGTGGATGGTTTCTTCTATGTTTATAGTTACGTTGTAGATGTACATTTTAAAATTTCAAATTTGGTGCTTAATTAATAGCGTCACCACGCAAAGAACGATATTTCTTCCGCGCATCCACAAAATAAATACTGTCCGCAAAGTTGAAAATAATTGCCTCGTATTGTGCTTTTGCCTTATCGGGTTGATTTAATTTTTCTTCGTAAATTTTTGCCAAACGGTAATGCGCATCGTCGGCTAAAATATCATCATTGTAAAACTCTATTATTTTGAGGTAATTGGCTTCGGCTTTTTCGTATTCGCCATTCTTTTCATAAATCTCACCTTGTTTTAAAAGTGCCTCGTCTTCTATTTTTTCGCCTTTGTTGTTGGTTAAAATATCTTCTAAAGTAGCAATAGCTTCAGCATCTTTATCCTGAAATTCCAAAAGGTCGGCGCGAGCATATTTCTTTAAAGCAGTCTGGGTAGAATCTTCCAAAGAATTATCACGAATCAACAAACTGAGCTGCATGGCGTCGTTCGCCATTAATTGTGAAGTAGATTTTTTCAAGACATCTAGCTGTACCTGCGCCCATTCAAAATCGCCTTTAAAATAGCTGGTTCTCGCAACTTTAAAACGTGCTTCCTGCGCCAAAACGTCGCTCTGTACTTTCTTCTGGATTTGGGAATAGTAAATTAAAGCTTCGTTGAATTTTTCGTCAAAAACCAAAATATCTGCCAGTTCCATTTTTACCCGTGCCTTTTGGTAGGGCGTTAAATCTTGTTTGGCTAAAAATTTTAGGTTTTCAATGGCTAGCTCTTTTTTATTGTCCTGAAATGCCAAAAAATGGTTATAGTCTATTTGAAGCAAATAGGTTTCACGGTTTCGTCCAAACTCGTCCAACAGCTTTTCAAACTTTTTTTCAACGTCTGCATACTCCTTGGGCTTGGCAGTTTTCACTTCCATTTTCATCAAGATTTGGTTTCCCTGAAGTTTGTTTTGAGATGTGAATGAATTGTCAATAATGTAGTTTACTATTTCCCTTCCGGTTTCGTAATCTTCATCGGCAATGGCAATATATGCTAGATCCGTAATTCCGCTTAAATCTTCGCCAATACGTCTGTAGATCGCTTTTTCTTGGGTAAATGCTTTTTTATATTCCTTTTGTTGAATGAACAACCAGCTTAGCAAATCATTGTAAAGGATATCTGGATTTTGCTGTGATCGCTGAAGCAATATTTTTTTAAGAATAATATTTGCCTCATTAGCCGGGTCTTCCGTGGTATAAAGACTAAAATAGCGTTGCGCCACCGCTTTAAAACTCAAATTTTTCTCGATTAGATTTAAGTAGCTGTCAAACATTTTTTCTAGCTTTCCCTGTTCACCATAAATCTGTGCAAGCTGAGCATTAAAATCCATTTTATCACTAAGAGCCATTGCTTTTTCATAAGTAGATACGGCTTCATCTAGCAAGCTGTATTTTTGAAAAGTGGCTCCAATGTTATATGCAAAATTTGGGTTATTATCCAATATTTTAATTGCTTTATTGAAATATTCTGAAGCAAGTTCAGTATTGTTTTGAAGGGAATAATTGTATCCCAGTTCTACATAAAGTTGTGGAAAATTACGGCCATCTTCTAGTTTTTCTTTTAATAGTTTTTCTGCTTCAGAGAAATTTTCGAGTTGTTGGTTGGCGGCTACCATTGCCATAAAATAATCCAAGCGATAGGGATTTTGCTTGCTCAGTTTTTCATAGATGCTCAAAGCTTTTTGAAATTGGCCTTGTTCATAATAATTATTGGCTAAAGCGTCGCTTTGCGAAAAGCCTACTGTAGCTGTAAAGAGAAATAAAATAAAACAAATTTTGCGCATGCCGTAAATATAATGAAACATCCACGATTAATTTTAAACACACAGATGAATGTCTATTTGGATATTCCATCTGTCCTTTAAAAAACAAATATTATAGTCAGATGAAATGACCTGATAGCAATTGGATTCTGAAAATATTTATCAAAAACAAAGCCGAGATCTTTATTTTTAAACGAAAACTATATTAATAAAAAAAGGGTCGCCGTAAAGCGAACCCTTCTTATCAACATCAAACAATCTCCTCTTTATTGTTTAATGAATTTGTATGTGGCAGCATTGCCATCTATCATAGCCTTCATTATGTAAACTCCTGGTGTTAGGGATGCAATGTTTATTGAAGTTTCATTTTGGTTTATTGAAGTTTCTAAAACTTTTTGCCCTAATAAAGAAAACATTGAAACACTTTCAATTGTATTGTTTGCTGAAAGGTTCAAAACGTCTTGAGCAGGATTTGGATAGAACTTGAAGCCTTCAAAGCTGTTTTCGTCAATGCCAATCAAAACTGTTTTGGCATCAAAATACAAATTGAACCCAAAACTGCCAGATGTTCCGGCAAAAGCCATGCAAGGAAGTCCGTCATTGGTTTCTGCAATAGCTGATGGGAATCCGTCAAATACATCAAGCCCATTATCTCCAACTCCTTCATAAGGGGAGAATGCAGATCCGTCATATTGACGTGAACGGTTAACATCGTCTTCTGAATTGTCTATTCGATCCCGCACATAGGAGGTTTCCATTAATTCTACTGGACCAGCTGTACTCATCCAAGTATCAATATGTGCAATGTTATAATCTGGGGTTGTAGTTATATAAGTGAGGGGCGTATAAGCGGCTCCATTTTCTCTTATGTATGCTTGCCCACTATAGTTGTCTGAACTTCCTGCAGCACGTGATGAGGAAAGGATTAAAACCTTATCTGTTGCAAAGCTCTTACGTGTTGCCCGAATGGTTGGGTTAAGGGTTTCTGTTGTTGCCCCAGCAACAACAGTTTCATTTGCGCCCCAAGAGGCAGGGTCGTTATAATTTGAATTTGCTGCAGCATATAAGCTTCCAGAGCTTGCTCCGGTAAATGTAGTATAGCACCCGCCATTTAGGCCATAGCTAAACTCTACTTGTTGCCCACAAAGACCTAGGGTTACTTCATCTACCCAGTCAAATCCATAACTTCCAGCAGTACTTCTTGCAGAATGAACTTCTGTACAACTTGTAGTTTTTTGATAAGTTGCAAATACCCGTTGTGCATCTGTACTTACTGGATAGTTGGCGTCTGCACCAAAATCTGTAACATCGGTAGAAATGGTATCGAAATCAAAAGCTCCAGTGGCCATATTCCATCTAAGGGCTTGAAAAACCCCATTTTGAAACATTGAATAAACGAGCAAATACTCATCGCCGGTTCCGTCTAAGGTGATTACCTGTATTTTTGAGAAAAAAGAACTACTTACAGGCAGGTCTTTCCATAGCTCGAAAGTATTTCCTCCGTCTAAGGATCGGTAGATGTAAATATTTGAATCTGAACCACCGCCAGTAAAGTTTTCGAAAGCAGCAATATAGATATCCCCGTCTGTGGTAACATCCATATCCAGCCCGTCAATAAAGCCAGTTCTCAATAATTTATCTGTATCCCAATCTTCGGGGGCTCTTGATTGCTCTGTGCGCTCTGGTATAAGAGTTGGACGATAGCTACCATCTCCACCAAGTGGATAATTGATTGTTTCTACTGGCCTGTATAGTGCCGCCACATTTGGGTCAATTTCTTGCCATGCATTTTTTATGGCAAGTCTGTTGGCGTTAATCTCGGCCGCCGTGCCGTTTTGCTCTAGAGCCTTTGCTTGTTGGTACAAAGCTTCAAGCGCTTGTGTTCTTTCAGGAATAACAATAGTATTCCCGCTTAAATCTGACTGTGCTATTCCTGTAATGATACAAAGTGAGCACATTAAAAAGGTAATTACATTTTTCATGATTACATGTTTTTAATTAATACTTGTTTATTTCACTTTATAATTGAGGAGTAAATATTAGTGAGTGATTTAAATCTGCCACAAATCTATAGGATGTAGTAAACGAAGAGTATGACTATTGTAACAAACTATATAACAGATGTAACACAAAACAGGAAAAGCCGAAAACACAGAGGTTTTCGGCTTTTAAATAGCTTTTAAATGTTTTATTTAACCCAATTTATCCAAATCTATTTCGTCAATTGCATCCCAGGTTTCATCAAGATCCATATTATTTCCTTTTGCTTCTAGATAGAAACGGTTACCTTCCATAAGTTGAATTGTACTGTTGTTATTTCCTGAACGATATTCCTCAATAGCTTTTGTGCCATTTTTGGTTACGGTTCTTCGGGAACCGTTTTCGCTTTCTTCTTCAAAATCCTGACTCATTACCATTCTTATTCCTGCTGTTGCTGCAGCGCCTACTTGTCCAGCACCGTCAATGATGTTTATGGTAAATTTCTTTGATTTGTCTTCATTGGCATAAGCAGCTTCAATAGAAGAGATGTTCATCATTCCCGCTTGGCCTGCTTTATAACTGATGCGTTTCATACCGTTCACTTCATCGGGTAACCAAGATTTTAATTCTTCATTGGTCAGTGGAGTTTTTTCTTGCAGCTCTTTAATATCATCTTGCATTTTGGTCATTTCTTGCACCGCATTGGTCGTATTAGAAACTGCTTCTTTTGTTTCTTTTATTTTTTTACTCACGGGATTGTCTTTACAACCTATGAAAGCTGAAAAAACAAAAAGAGCTAATACATACTTTTTCATAATTGGATATTTTAGTTAGTGAATATTTAAGTTAAATTTTAAACACTAATATAGTCAATATCAATAAAATATGAAAAAGTTATGATGAATAATTACATTTCGGAAGCTACCTTTTCAAGCTCGGCATACCAGTTTTCGCCGAATTTTCTAATGAGTGCCGTTTTTACAAATTTATAAACTGGCACTTTCAATTCTTTTCCCAAAACACAGGCATCATCACAAATGGGCCAGCGGTGATAGTTCACGGCTGCAAATTCGCTATATTCTTGAATTCGAACAGGATATAAATGACAAGAAATAGGTTTTCTAAAATCAATAACGCCAGCGTTGAAGGCGTCTTCAATACCACAGCTCGCAATGCCTTTATCCGTAAAAGTTACGTATGTACATTCCTTACCCTCCACTAATGGAGTTTCCAGTTCGTCAAGGTCTGTTTTAATATGAGTGCCCTGTTTTTCAATTGCTTTAATCCCTTCGGGACGAAGAAAAGGTTTCACTTTAGGATATATTTCTTTAAGAATTTTTACCTCCTCTTCAGTTACAGGCGCTCCCGCTTCCCCTTCGATGCAACAGGCGCCTTTGCAGGCATTAAGGTTACACACAAAATCTTTTTCGATTATGTCTTCGGAAACTATTGTTTTGCCAAGTTGAAACATGCCGCAAAACTATGAAATTCCAGTATACAAATGACAAAAACCAAATAAAACGCAAAGATCAATTTCCTGCTAGAATTAAAAAGTATTTATAATTGCCCATTTATTTCAAAAGACGAAACAATAAGCCTAATTTTGCGCCTTCAAACAATAGATATGACATTAAATTTTAAGGAAATAGTTACGGCTACAATGGTGCTTTTTGCGGTTATTGACATTATTGGTAATATTCCTATTATTATTGGTCTTCGTGAAAAAGCTGGTCATATCAATTCAGGTAAAGCTTCCATAATAGCGGCTATTGTGATGATTGTGTTTCTTTTTTTGGGTGAAAGTATTTTGAAACTTATTGGTGTTAATGTCAATGAATTTGCAGTTGCAGGTGCACTGATTCTTTTCTTTATTGCTCTGGAAATGATTCTTGGAGTTACACTTTTTAAAGAAGGCGATAGCAATCCAGATTTGGCTACAATTTTTCCGTTGGCGTTCCCTTTACTGGCTGGCCCCGGAAGCTTAACCACCTTGCTTTCACTTCGTGCAGAATATGCCATTGAAAATATTATTGTGGCTATAATAATCAACATTTTTATTATTTATGCGGTTTTGAAAACATCTGGAAGACTCCAGCGTTTTCTTGGAAAAAATGGAATTGCGGTAATTCAAAAAATATTTGGTGTAATTTTGCTGGCCATTGCAGTGAAACTTTTTACCTCAAATATTCAAGAACTCTTTAATTAAAGAATGATGAAAATTTTTATCTACATTTTGATTTTGCTATCCATAGCATTGGTAATTTATAACATAACAAAACTAGATTTTGATAATTTGTTGGGAGGAGATAGTTCGGTAGCAGTAATAAGTATTTTGGCAGGATTGTGTGCTATATTGGCACTTAGTATTTTACTTATTTCAAAAAAGATTGCTTCAAAAGTAAAAAAATAGGTTTTTTACTTTATGTCCAAATGATTTTTTGATTCTAGTTCCAACACTTTTTGAATCATTGGATCAGCTTCGTTAAGAATTATTTCATATTCATTGGGGCCAAAAAGTTGTTGGGCAATATTTGCTTTCAGGGTTCTTTTCAACGCTTCTGTATATTTTGAAAGGTCTATTTGCGCTTCGTTAAACTTGGCATATTCAATAAATTCTTTGGAAAGTTCATCTTCTACTTTAAAATTCTTTCTGAAATCATCGAATTTCATTCCTTTAAAAAAGACTCTGTTCTTTTCGAGATATTCAAAAATAAAGTAGCTCATAAAACCACTTCTTGAAACGTATTGAATGGTTTCGTTTTCAACACTTGTATCTTTTGGCACAAAGACGTCAGGGATAATTCCTCCTCCGCCGTAAACTACTTTTCCTTTTGGAGTAACATATTTTAGGGAATCTGCAACCTTAATGCTGTCTGCATGAATCAACTCACCATTTCGGTAGCGTTTTTCATAATCGCTGTAATAGGAATCATTTCCATTTCCGTAGGGCCTTTGTATGGAGCGGCCAGTTGGCGTATAGTATCGAGCAATTGTTAAACGAACTGCACTGCCATCACCAAGCGACATTTCGCGCTGCACCAAACCCTTTCCAAAGGACCGCCGACCAATAATGGTTCCTTTGTCATTATCTTGAAGTGCACCTGCCACAATTTCACTTGCAGAAGCTGAGTTTTCGTTTATTAAAACGTATAATTTCCCGTGCTCAAAATCGCCTCGGCGTGTTGCATAAGTCTTGTTTATATCGCCACTTTTGTTTTTTGTGATAAGAATGAGATTTTCTTTTTCCAAAAACTCGTCTACTACCCGTTCTGCAGTAGAAATATAGCCGCCTGGATTGTCGCGAAGGTCTAGGACCAATTTCTTAATGCCTTGGTCTTTCAGATTTTCAAGAGCGCTTTCAAATTCCTTATACGTAGTTTCCGAAAAACGATTCAGTTTTATATAGCCCAAATCGTCCGTAAGTTTATAGGAAGCGTCTACACTCACTAGCGGCACTTGCTTTCTACGTACTTTTATTTCCAGTGTTTTATTTTCACTAGGGCGGAAAACATCTAAAGCAACTTTGCTATTTATTTCTCCTTTCAGATAATTGGAAATACTATCGCGATCTACCAGTTCGCCAAAGAGTTTTTTGCCATCGGCATATAAAATTCTGTCACCACCTTTTATGCCTGCTTGCTCGGCAGGTCCGCCTTCAATGGCACGGATTACGGCAATGGTGTCTTTGTAAACATAAAAGCTTACACCAATACCCGTAAAGGCTCCGCGCATATCATCTGCGTTGTGTTGGTATTCGCTTTTGGGAATGTAAACTGAATGGGGGTCTAGGTTTTCAAGTATTCCATTTACCGTAACATCAACAATACTGTCTGTATTCACATTGTCAACATATTCATAGTCTATATAGTCTATTAGCCTGTTCAGTTTATCTTTTTTTGAACTTGTGGCGAAGATTTTTTCGGTATTGTCGTGAAAATTGAGTTTAGATCCAATAAATACACCTATGGCAAGCGCCAAGCCTATCCATAGGGGTAAGTATTTTTTATATTTTTCCATTATTCTGAATCTAATTCTGCAATGTGCTTTATACTTACTCCTGCTTTTTCAAGAAAGGCGATGCCTGAGTTGTCTTTATATTCGTTAAGGTAGACCATTCTTTTTATACCTGCTTGGTGTATTAATTTACTACATTCTTTGCAGGGCGACATTGTGATATAAAGCGTTGCTCCTTGACAGGCCTGTGTGCTTGATGCTACTTTTAATATTGCGTTTGCTTCGGCATGGAGCACGTACCATTTTGTGTAACCTTCGTCATCTTCACAGATGTTTTCAAAACCTGTCGGTGTGCCGTTGTATCCATCACTGATAATCATCTTATCTTTAACAATAAGCGCACCAACCTGTCTTCGCTTGCAATAAGAAAGTTTGCTCCACTCTTGGGCCATCCTCAGATAGGCAATATCATACCTTCGTTGTTTGCTGTCCTTCATACTTTTATATAGGTAGCGAAATTACTGGGAAGTTACGCCACTGCCAAAAAAAATGTTGTTAAGTTATTGCCAAAGTAGATTTTGGGTGTAATTGAGCTTAGAAGTTTCCTAACCACTTTTCTTTAAAGGCTAAAAACCTCTTAAAAAATCCAGTTATTGATAAGCATCGGGATAACCATTCCTATTACTAGTGAAGAAACCACCAAAACCCAATCTCTCTTATTGAAGCGGAAAATGGTTTGAAAGATGAAGGCGATGATTAAAATGATAATTACAACAATGATCTGCGCGGTTTCAATACCAAGTGCAAAATCCAGCAAAGGCAAAATACCGCCACCAGTGTCCAATGCTGTAAAGAAAGAAGCAAAACCCAAACCGTGAATCAATCCAAAGAAAATGGTAACGATATAAAAAATGCCAATCTTTTCCATTTTTTTCTCCTTTCCCGCAGTAAAAAGGTTGAAAAGGGCAGTTACCAAAATAGTTACTGGAATTAAAAATTCAATGACTCTTCCAGAAACACTAACTACATTATAACTGGCCAAAAGCAGTGAGAGGGTATGACCTAGGGTAAACATAGTAACTAAAAGCAATATTTTTTTCCAAGAAGAAAAAGTATATGCAGCACAAAGCACAATCAAAAAGAGAACATGATCATATGCTTTCCAATCAAGCACGTGGTGTAGGCCAAGGTTAAAATACAACCAGAAATCAGACATTGGGGATATTGGTTTTCAGGGTTTGCCCAAATATAGTGATTGTAGGGAAAATTTCATATATTTATTAAGAAATCTAAATTTTTCAATTTTGAGAAGAATTACGATACTATTATTTGGTGTTCTAATAGGGTTTCAAGGTTTTGGTCAAGATCCCGATCCCGAACTTTTTAAAACTTGGGAACTCTATAGAATTGTACCAGATTTTGGCTTTCCGGTGATTGTTTCAGAAATTGACCCTCCCATTAATCCTTATTTAACGATAAATTACGATCTTTCATTTGAAGGCTTTGGAGCTTGCAACTCTTTTTCGGGAAATTTTGAATATCAGGTCAGTCAACATAAATTGAGGCCAATTAATTACACAGAAACCACAGAGACTTGCGACACACAAATATGGAATGACTTTGAATTTTATTATTTTGATTTTTTTGCGATTGAAGATGATTACTGGTATGATATTTTTACCGATTCATCCGATGGTTTACAGCATATGTTATACACAAATAATCCTTTTGGGTTAGTGCTTGACTTTATAGCAGGAAATCCCTTATCAATAGCTGAAAATAATTCTGAAAAAATTGAACTCTACCCAAACCCAGCTTCTGATCAACTTTTCATAAAATCAGCTAAAGTCAATATTAAAAAAGCAACGGTTTATTCTATTTCTGGAAAAATAATTAAGGAGTATTTGGCTATTGGTGGCGTTATTGATGTATCTGCACTGGCAAAAGGAATGTATTTTCTTGAAATAATAACTATTGAGGGTAGAAGTGTTAAAAAATTCATTAAAAACTAAATAATCACTCGCACTTCGCCTAACTGTTGAACTCTGTATGGAAACTGTTCCCCAGGAGCGCCAATGAACATAAAATTGATGGGAATGTTCCATCTCTTTGACAATTCTTGTATTTTTTCAGGTCCAAAAATTCCAGGTTCTTCTACAAACTGGATTTTAATATCAGGATACATACGGTCCAAAACTTCAATATCTTCTTTTAAATTTTTTGCCACTTTTACACCTTCATTGAGTACGGCCACAATTTTTAGTCTTCTAGTAGGTTCGTTATGTTTTATATACTGCATTACTTTGTTCAGGGTTTCCACATTGTCATTATTGGTGTAAAACACAAATTGCTTGCCGGTCAATTCCTGCAGTCTTTTTTTAGTACGAATGTTCCAAGTTCTAAAAAACTTGCTATCATCTGGCGATATGTAATCTATAAATAACAATGCACCTTTCAGGATATAGTTGTGATAAAGCATGAAGAAGACTACAAACAAGGTTGGGATCAAATATTCAAAAAAGGTTCCCAAAAATTCTGGGTTCAAAATAATATTGCCTAACAATGCAACTATAACCGCAGCAATTGCAACAAATACAGCCAAATAGGAAGCTCGCTCAGGCCTAGGCAAGTGTTTTCGATTGAATTTAAGTAAGAGGTTTCCAATTCCGAAAAGTACCATTACAGAAAGAAAGGCAATGGTATAAACCCCAGCCAAAGAGGGTAAATCACCGTGCGTTACCAGAAGAATGGAAGTGCAAAGTGCAAAAAACAGTATAAAAATAAAATAGGGGCTTTTTCTTTTGTTTCGTTTTAATAAAAAACTAGGAAGAATCCTATCCAAAGCCATTCGCTCCATTAACCCTCCAACACCAACATATGATGTTAGCACCGCGCCGCTCAACACCAAAGCTGCATCTATGCCAACCAAAAAAGAAAGCCAATGCCCCCCAGAGGTTTCCCCAAGAAACGAAAGCAACGCATCCTGGTTGTTATTTACCACCTCTTGAGGTAGCAGCCCCAATGCAAGAAAAGCTATAAGTGGATTGAAAATGCTCACTACAATCCACATATTGCGCAAGGTTTTTGGAAAAACCCCGGCCTTTTGTTCTTCAACAAAATTTGCCGAACTTTCAAACCCACTTATGCCAAGCATGGCTGCGGAAAAACCAAAAAAGAGCGCCATTGTAATGCTTCCGCCAATCGGCATCTTAAAATTGGCAATCAAGGTTTCAAAACCATTGCTGAAGAAAAAATAGAGACAGAATCCACAGAGAAGGGTCAAAGAAAAAAGATGAAAAAGAAAAATAAAAACAGCCACTTTTGAAGACTCTCCAATTCCTAAAATAACCAGTCCCATAAACAACAATAGAAGACCAATAGTAACCGGAAACACAGGGATTGCTCCCCAAACGCTATGCGCATACTTAACAGCCTCACTGGCAGAAAGCACAGCTGTTGCCATATATGAAAGTACGGTTAAAGCAGCCGCAACGGAAGCTGTGGATTTTTTAGTAGTATTTAAAAGTGCATTGTAAGCCCCTCCGTTTAAGGGCAAGGCGCCAACAACTTCCCCGTAAATTTTTCTAAATAAAAAAAGAACACCTGCAACTAGCAAAAGCGATATCCAGGCGTATTGGCCTGCATAAAAAATGGCAAGTGCTGATACATATAAACATGAAGAACTTATGTCATTACCACAGATTGCTGTGGCTTCCAGTTGATTTAGTTTTTTTGGCATTTGCTTGTTTTGAAGAAATTAAAGGTAGCGAGGTGAAAAAACTTTAAATAAAAGATATAGTTAAATTTTGAATTTGGATATACTTTAAAAGTAGCTATAATATTTCTAAAAATAAAAAAAAGCCTCAACATCGCTGTTAAGGCCTTGTACTCGAGGCGGGAATCGAACCCGCACGTCCTAAAACACTGGATTTTGAATCCAGCGCGTCTACCAATTCCGCCACTCGAGCAAATGGGATGCAAAAATAAACAAATATTTATAATTTTCTTAAAATTTATAAAAGGTATTTTTTTAAAAAGGGATAAGTATTAATTTTTACCTTTGCAATCTAATTAACAATCCAAATTATGTCAACCCCCGCACCGGACCCCAAGATTTTTGCCTGTAAACAAAGTGAAGCACTAGCACAAAACATAGCAAATGCCTTTGGAATACCATTGGGAAAAGTGATTACTTCTCATTACAGTGATGGCGAATTTCAACCTTCCTTTGAAGAGTCCGTTCGCGGAAGCCGTGTTTTTTTGATAGGCTCTACCTTTCCAAACAGCGACCATTTAATGGAGCTTTTGTTGATGATTGATGCTGCAAAACGTGCGTCTGCACGCCATATTACTGCTGTATTGCCTTATTTTGGTTGGGCGCGCCAGGATAGAAAGGATAAACCACGAGTTCCTATTGCCGCAAAACTAGTTGCAAAAATGCTTGAAACCGCGGGAGCTACAAGAATCATCACGATGGACCTTCATGCTGACCAAATTCAAGGGTTTTTTGAAAAGCCTGTGGATCACCTTTTTGCATCAACTATATTCCTTCCATATTTAAGAAGTTTAAATCTTGAAAATCTTACAATTGCTTCACCAGATATGGGTGGTTCAAAACGTGCTTATGCTTATTCAAAGTTTTTAAACAGCGATGTGGTAATCTGTTACAAACAGCGTGAAAAGGCTAACGTTATTTCACATATGGAACTTATTGGTGACGTAAAAGGGAAAAATGTTGTATTGGTTGACGATATGGTAGATACGGCCGGAACGCTTACCACCGCGGCGGATTTAATGATGGAACGCGGAGCCTTGAGTGTCCGTGCTATATGTACGCATCCACTTCTTTCAGGAAATGCTTATGAGCGAATAGAAAAATCGCAGATGTTAGAATTGATTGTTTCAGATTCAATTCCTACTAAACCAAGTGAAAAAATTAGAGTTATTAGCTGTGCCAAACTTTTTGCAGATGTTATGTTGAGTGTAAACGCTAACAAATCTATCAGCGGTAAGTTTTTGATGTAGTTTTTAATAAATAGAAAGAATTCTTCAAGAGAAATTAAAAAATCAAATTTCCTAAATTGATAATCCAAAATAAAATTTATCTTTGCACTCCCTAAAAAACAGGTTTTTAGGGAGTTTTTTAATTATTAAACAATTCAAATAAAATGAAATCTATTACAATTAAAGGATCACAAAGAGAAAGCGTGGGCAAAAAGGCAACGAAGGCCCTACGTAATGCTGGAATGGTTCCTTGCGTAGTTTACGGAGGGGATGAGCCAATTAGTTTTTCAGCAGAAGAAATTGCGTTTAAAAACTTGGTTTATACTCCAGACGTACACACAGTTGTAATCAACTTAGGCGGAACCAAAATTAACGCCATTCTTCAGGATATACAATTTCATCCAGTTACAGACCGTATTCTTCACATTGATTTTTACCAAATTTTTGATGACAAAGAAGTAATGATGGAAATTCCCGTACGTACCGTTGGTAACTCTCGCGGTGTTCGTAACGGAGGTGTTTTGCGTATTGTTAACCGTAAACTTCGTGTAAAAGCTTTGCCAGAAAATCTTCCAGATTTTATTGAGGCAGACATTACCGAAATGAAAATTGGGAACAAAATGTACACCAAGGCTATTAAAACAGACAATTACAAAATTATGCACCCAGATAATACCGTTATCTGTCAGGTTAGAACTTCACGTACCGCCATCGTGGACGAAGTTGAAGAAGAAACTGAAGGTGAAGAAGGAGAAGAGGCTGCTGCCGAAGGCGCTGAAGAAACTACTGAGGCTCCTGCTGAAGCATAAACCCTTCTTTTTAAATATAAGTGAAAAGCATCCTGTTAAATCAGGGTGCTTTTTTTATTTTTACCGAAGATTCCAAAAAAATATATGCTGTCGTTTTTCAGAAAATTATTTTCAGCAGATGCTGACCAAATTATTACAGAAGAAGATTCCATGAAAAAATTTCTTATTGTAGGCCTTGGAAATATTGGCCCTAAATATGCAAACACCCGTCATAACATCGGCTTTAAGGTAGTTGATTTTTATGCTGAAAAAAATTCACTTATCTGGGAAACAGCCAAATTGGGCGATGTTACTTCACATAAACTAAAAGGAAGGTCCTTTGTTTTTTTGAAACCCAGCACCTACATGAATTTAAGTGGAAAGGCAGTAAACTACTGGCTCGATAAAGAAAAAATTCCTTTGGAAAACTTGCTTGTAATTACGGACGATTTAAATTTAGCTTTTGGAACAGTTCGAATAAAAACAAAAGGAAGTGATGGTGGACACAATGGATTGAAAGATATTCAAAACACACTACAATCCACAAACTACAACCGTTTCCGTTTTGGAATAAGTGACGCTTTTGCAAAAGGAAGACAGGTAGATTACGTATTGGGTGAGTGGGAGGCAGAAGAAGAAAAGCAATTGCCTGAACGTTTGGAATTGAGTTGCAACATTATTGAGTCCTTTGCGCTTGCAGGAATTAACATTACAATGAACACATTTAACGGAAAATAATTTTGAAAAAATATTTGGCAGCTTCCACATATAAAAACGAATGCCATAGTGTGGTTACCATTGGCACGTTTGATGGTGTTCATATTGGTCACAAAGCTATTTTGAAACGTGTTGTAGAAACTGCAAAAAAGGAAGATTTGGATTCCGTAGTACTCACTTTTTTTCCACATCCACGGATGGTACTCCAAGAAAATGTGGACATCAAACTAATAAACACAATTGATGAACGTACTGAATTGATTGAAAAAACAGGGATAGATCATTTAGTGATCCATCCATTTACACATGCTTTTTCACGTTTAACCGCTTTGGAATATGTTCGGGATATATTGGTAAATAGCCTAAAAGCGAAGAAAATCATCATCGGTTACGACCACCGTTTTGGAAGAAATAGAACGGCAAATATTGAAGATTTAAAGGAATTTGGTAAAACCTATAATTTTCTGGTTGAAGAAATTTCGGCAAAGGAATTGGACGATGTAGCAATAAGTTCCACAAAAATCCGAAAGGCATTAAACCAAGGAGATGTTGAAACCGCAAACAACTATTTGGGCTATAACTTTATGATTTCTGGCGAAGTGGTAAAAGGGAAAGCCATTGGCCGCACCATCAAATATCCAACGGCGAATTTAAGGCTGAAAGAAACTTATAAACTGATTCCGAAAAATGGTGTTTACATTGTCCAATCAAAATTTGAAGACGAAAAAGTCTATGGAATAACCAGCATAGGCACTAATCCCACCGTGGGCGGAAAGAAGAAAACTATTGAAACGCATTTTCTCAACTTCAATAAAGATTTGTACGGAAAAGAAATTACCATCGAATTTTTGAAATACATTCGTAATGAAGCAACTTTTGATTCCGTTGAAATCTTAAGGCAAGAAATCAGTAAAGATGAATTGTTCGCAAAGCAATATTTGAAAAATCGTGACTAAATTTCTTTTCAAACAAAATGACAACATAGGTCTTGTTCTTTTTAGGGCGGTGTTTGGATTTTTGATTTCCGTTGAAGCCTTTGGGGCATTAGCGACAGGTTGGGTAAGATATACGTTGGTTGAGCCACCTTTCACTTTTAACTTTATTGGTTTCGACTTTTTGCAATACCTACAAGGCGATTTGATGTACTATTACTTCGTAATAATGGGCATCTTCGGCATTTTTGTGATGCTGGGCTACAAATATCGTTTCAGTATGATTGCGTATGCAATTATGTGGACTGGCGTTTATTTAATGCAGAAAAGCAGTTACAACAACCACTATTATTTAATGATGTTGCTGTGCTGGATAATGGCTTTTTTGCCTGCAAACAGATGGTTCTCGCTTGATGCAAAAATAAATCCTGAAATAAAAAGTCCCTCAATGCCGCGCTGGGTGCTTATTGTTTTAATACTCCAAGTTTGGATTGTTTACACCTATGCATCCTTAGCAAAAATGTATCCCGATTGGCTCGATGCTTCTATGCCAGCTTTGTTAATGAGTAGTAAAAGTGATTTTTGGCTGGTTGGAGAATTATTGCAAGAAAGCTGGGTGCATTGGTGCATTGCTTATACGGGTCTTTTTTTCGACTTGCTTATTGTACCTTTAATGCTTTGGAAACGTACACGTTTATTGGGTTTTATAATCTCAATATTTTTTCATCTTTTCAATTCGTTTATTTTCCATATTGGCATATTCCCATATATGTCAATCGCTTTTGCGCTTTTTTTCTTTTCTCCGGAAATACTTCAAAAGCGTTTCCTTCCGAAGAAAATATTATATACTGGAGAAGAAGTAATTGTTCCAAAACATAAAAACTTAATTATCGGCGTATTTTCAATTTACTTTTTATTTCAACTGGGTCTTCCGCTGCGCCACTGGTTTTTTAAAGATGACGTACTCTGGACAGAAGAGGGGCACCGCCTTAGCTGGCGGATGATGTTGCGTGCTAAAAGTGGCAGCTTAACCGTTTGGATAAAAGACAAGAAAACAAATCTTAAATCCCGATATAATTATTCAAAAATTTTGGGTGTAAAACAAAACGCCGCCGTAACAACCAAACCCGATTTAATGTGGCAACTTGCTCAGAAAATCAAAGCTGTAGAAGCCGAAAAGGGAAGGGACGTAGCTGTTTATATGGAATCTGTGGTTCGTGTTAATGATGGGGTTTACCATCCTTTCACAGACCCGAATGTTGATTTAGCTACAGTGGAATGGAATCCATTTAAACACAGTGAATGGATTTTGCCTTCTCCAACGGATTATAATGAAAAGCCTGTTAAAGAATAGCGTGATTTTCCTAACTTTGACTTCTCAAAATAATTCAAGAAAATGCTACAAGTTAACGACATTCGCGAAAACAAAGAAAAATATGTAAAAGCCCTTGCCAAACGTGGCATTGACGCTGCTTCCGTTTTAGAAGAAGTTTTAACTGTTGATGAAGAACGCCGTTCCTCGCAAGCACAATTGGATGAAGTTTTGGCACAGAGTAATTCCTATTCAAAAGAAATCGGCAAACTTTTTCAAAGTGGGGAAACCCAAAAAGCAATTGAACTAAAGGAAAAAACGGTTGAGTTGAAGGAATCTTCAAAACAATTGAACGAACAAATGGTGAATGCCGCTGAAAAATTGCAGCAATTGCTTTACACGCTTCCAAACATTCCGAATGATTTGGTGCCTTCGGGAATCGATGAAAACGATAACGAAGAGGTTTTCAAAGAAGGCGAAATCCCAAAACTTGTTGAAGGTGCAATTCCACATTGGGAACTTGCCAAAAAATATGATTTGATCGATTTTGAACTTGGCGTAAAAATCACTGGTGCAGGTTTTCCTGTTTACAAAGGAAAAGGGGCCCGCTTGCAAAGAGCGTTGATTTCATACTTTTTGGATAAAAACACATCTGCAGGATACACAGAATATCAAGTGCCACATTTGGTGAACGAAGCTTCGGGCTATGGAACTGGGCAATTGCCCGATAAAGAAGGACAAATGTATCACGTTGGCGTTGACGATTTATATTTGATTCCAACCGCTGAGGTTCCTGTTACAAATATGTTCCGTGGCGATTTACTGAACCACTCCGATTTACCAATAACTTGCACGGGTTATACGCCTTGTTTTCGAAGAGAAGCGGGAAGCTATGGTGCCCATGTTCGCGGATTAAACCGCTTGCATCAATTTGATAAGGTAGAAATTGTTCGCATTGAGCATCCAGATAATTCATATGCTGCTTTGGACGGAATGGTAGAACACGTAAAAGGCATTCTTCGTGAATTAAAGTTGCCTTACCGAATTCTTCGCCTCTGTGGTGGCGATTTAGGATTTACGTCCGCATTAACTTATGATTTTGAAGTGTTTTCAACTGCACAGGACCGTTGGTTGGAAATTTCCTCGGTTTCAAATTTTGAGACTTTTCAGGCCAA
>JAGQYZ010000186.1 GCA_020435865.1 Aequorivita sp.
TAATTCAAAAACAATCTCTTTTCAAGATTTTTCTGTAATCTCCCCGTTTATTAGTATTTTGGATACCTCTTAAAATCAAAAAACAATTATGTCCGATCTTGAAATTGCAAAAAAAATAGAATTAAAACACATTACCACTATCGCTCAAAAGCTAGGCCTGCAGGCAGACGATATTGAAATGTACGGCAAGTATAAAGCCAAACTTCCTCTTTCTAAAATTGATTTGAAAAAAGCAGCAAAGAGTAATCTAATCCTAGTCACTGCTATTTCCCCAACACCGGCTGGTGAAGGGAAAACCACCATGTCTATCGGCCTTTCCGAAGGATTGAATCAACTGGGCAAGAAAACAGTGGTCGTGCTCAGGGAACCCTCCCTTGGTCCCGTTTTTGGCATCAAAGGAGGAGCAACCGGAGGGGGCTATTCACAGGTATTGCCCATGGAGGATATTAATCTGCATTTCACCGGCGATTTTTCTGCCATTGAAAAAGCAAATAATTTGCTTTCCGCCGTAATCGACAATAATATTCAAAGTAGAACCAATTCCCTTGGTATCGACGCACGAACGGTTACGTGGAAACGTGTGATGGATATGAACGATCGTTCCCTGCGCAATATTGTTATTGGGCTTGGAGGTACTACCTCGGGAGTGCCTAGAGAGACAGGTTTCGATATCACCGCCGCATCAGAGATTATGGCCATTTTATGCCTGGCAAATGATATGGAAGACCTGAAAAAACGCTTGGGGGCTATCTTTATAGGCTATACTATGGATCGCAAACCAGTGTATGCAAGGGATTTAAAAGTGGAAGGCGCCATGGCGGCCCTGCTCAAGGATGCAATCAAACCGAATTTGGTACAGACCATAGAAGGGAATCCGGCTATTATTCATGGTGGCCCCTTTGCGAACATCGCACAAGGCACGAATTCTGTGATTGCAACCCGTATGGGAATGACTTTAGGCGATTATACCGTTACCGAAGCTGGTTTTGGAGCCGATCTGGGTGCCGAAAAATTTCTAGATATAAAGTGCCAAAGTGCTGGCCTTTCTCCAAAAGCAGTGGTGATTACTACGACAATTAGAGCACTGAAATATCACGGAGGAGCCGATTTAAAATCGTTGACCGAACCCAATGTGGATGCCTTGCTAAAAGGAATCCCCAATCTTGAAAAGCATTTGGAGAATGTGCGCCAATTCAATATCATCCCTGTTATTGCCATTAATAAGTTCGTGACCGATAGCGATGAAGAAATTGCCGCTATTGAATCGTTCGCAAAAAAGAATAAGGTTCGGGTGGCACTGGCAGAAGTTTGGGCTAAAGGTGGAAAAGGAGCGCTAGATCTAGCGAGACAGGTTGTGGAGGTTGTAGAATCAGGAGAATCCAACTTTAAGCCCCTTTATAACTGGGATATGGATATGATGGCAAAAATTGAAACCATAGCCACTAAAATATACGGTGCGAATAGAGTGGATTACAGTGCAGAAGCACGCAAAAACCTGAGGACTATAACGGCTTTAGGGCTAGATCATTTACCTGTTTGTATTGCAAAAACCCAAAAATCCTTGTCGGACGATCCAACGCTAATAGGCCGTCCACGAGATTTCACCATTACCATTCGTGAGATTGAAATTGCAGCGGGAGCAGGCTTTGTAGTGCCAATTACAGGCGATATGATGCGTATGCCAGGCCTTCCTGCGCATCCTGCTTCAGAAAATATTAATATTGATAATGAAGGAAATATTACTGGGCTGTTTTAAACGGAAGTCTAACAAGCCCATGCTATCGATGCGTATTTTAACACTAGCATCCGTTATTTTCCATTAAATTTGGGTAACGCATCTGTTTAGGAATAAAAAATATGGCAACCAGAAAATATGAAGGCAGTAAATTTGAAATGGAAGCTTCACAAAAAATTGTGGATTGGCTTACCGTTGAAGAAGCACTTCAGATAGATATTAATGATGCCCCTTTTACTGTTTCTATGCGAACACCCGGAGAGGATGTAAGTCTGGTGCGTGGGTTATTGCATGCGGAAGGAATTATAAACGATGTGAATTTTATTCCCGATATTGCTTTGAAAAAGGAGAATGAAGAAGGTGTCGTAACCGTTGTTAATGTTACAATTCCGAAGAAAAAATTGGGAGATGGCTATTCCAATAGTCGTAGCCTTTTGTCGGTCTCTTCTTGCGGAATCTGTGGGAAAACAGCACTGGAAGATCTTGCATTTGCTGGAAGCCCTATAGCTGACGATCAAAAGATTGATATCGCGTTAATACATCGGTTATTTGAAAAAATGAACACGTTTCAGTCAGACTTTAAATTGTCTGGGGGAACTCATGCGGCGGCGGCCTTTACCATAGACGGTAAGTTGTTGTGTGCTATGGAAGATATAGGAAGACACAATGCAGTAGATAAGGTAATAGGGAAATTAATTACTTCAAAAAAGCTGCATGAAGCAAAGATAATTACCGTTAGCGGTAGGATTTCCTATGAAATAGTGATTAAATGTTTTAAGGCAAGCATTCCATTTTTAGCGGCCGTTTCAGCACCATCATCCCTAGCGGTAGATTACGCAAAGGAATTAGGGATTAGCTTGTTTGGTTTTTGCAGAGGGGAAAGGGCAACCTGTTACTCCAATGTTCATCGCACGAAATTAAAGAAACAAAATAGTAAAGTCAGTTAATGATATGTCTGATAATTTAAGTGAGCTACTAGGTAGAAAAAAAGTAGATGAAAGTCTTTTTAGTAAGTTAGTAGAACTGGCAAAACCCATGGGATCTCCTAGTGAGGAGGCGCTGGCGAAATTGGCCGACGAATTCCTTATAGGGAAAGCAAATACCTACGGAACGGCAAGCTTTTACGATTTTCTTAAACCCGAAAATAAAGGCAAGGAAGTGTATGTGTGTAACGGAACTGCCTGCGTTTGTGCAGGAACACAAGAGAGCGTGCTAGAAAGCCTTGAAACAAAATTTCAAAAAGATCAGATAGGCCATATGACTTGCCTAGGCAGGTGTCATGAAAATAGCGCCTTCCATTATAAAGGGAAAAACTATTCAGGATATGCCATCAGAAAGTTGGATAAAATTCTGGAGGCCAAAGAACCTTTGAATTCTGACTTCTATACGGTAAAAGCTTCTGGAGCGGCTATCTTAACGACCCCATTTACTGAAATTGGGCAATATTACTCCCCTTTTAAGGAAGCATTAAAAAAAGATTCGGCAACGGTTTTAGAGGAAATCAAACTGTCAAATCTTCGAGGTCGTGGGGGTGCAGGTTTTCCTATGGGAACAAAACTGGAGTTTTGCAGAAATGCGAAGAATGACACCAAATTTATCATCTGCAATGCCGATGAAGGCGATCCAGGTGCCTATTCCGATCGCTATTTGTTGGAAGAACGACCACATTCGGTTTTGTTTGGAATGCTCATCGCAGGATATGTAGCCCATGCCAATTATGGAATTGTGTACATACGCGCAGAATATCCCGAGGCCGTAAAAATTGTTCAGGATGCCATTGATGCGCTTCGTGATGTAGGCTTGGTTGGTAAAAATATTGAAGGCAGTGGTTTCAGTTTCGATTTTAAAATTATACAGGCACAAGGATCTTATATCTGTGGTGAAGAAACAGCACTTATCAATTCTATTGAAGGACAGCGCCCCGAAGTTCGCGTCAGGCCTCCTTTTCCCGCTCAAAAAGGGCTATTCAATAAACCGACCACAGTTAATAATGTTGAAACACTTGCCGCATTGCATTTTATAATCGAAAAGGGCGGAAAAGCGTGGAAAAATATTGGTACAGAAAGATCCTCTGGAACCAAACTGGTTTGCTTGGATAGTTTTTTCAATAATCCAGGAGTTTATGAGGTAGAAATGGGAACTCCACTTGCTAAAGTGGTCTATGAATTAGGTGGTGGATTTAAATCGGATGTAAAAGCGCTTCAAATTGGAGGGCCTTTAGGCGGATTGGTGCCGATTGCCAAAATTGAGGAACTGACCTTGGATTTTGAATCTTTTTCAACCGCTGGATTTTTATTGGGACATGCATCGGTGGTTTGTGTTCCCAAGTCATTTCCTATCTTGAAATTTATTGAACACCTTTTTGATTTTGCAGCCTATGAAAGTTGCGGGAAATGCTTTCCGTGTAGGCTCGGAACAAAACGCGGACAAGAACTAACTGAAAAAGCATTGCAGTCTGATTATAAGATTGATCACAAACTGTTTACAGATCTATTAACTACTTTGGAAAAAGGTTCACTTTGCGCCCATGGGGGAGGAATTCCCCTTCCAGTGCGCAATGCGTTGCACTATTTTGATGATGAACTAAAACCTTATTTCAACTAATACTTTACCTATGAATACGGCCTATATAGATAACGACCCTTTTGAAATAGTTGAAGGAGAAACCATGTTAGCTTTCATCAGACGCTATAAATCGAAAAAATTGGTACCCACCCTATGTGATGCTCCTAATCTTGACCCCTTTGGGTCTTGCAGGGTATGCAGCGTTGAGGTGGCCACGGAAAAATCTGGAAAATCACGAACAGTAGCATCCTGCCATACACCAGTAGCGGCCGGACAATATATTTATACAAGTTCAGAAGCCATTAAAACCCTGAGGAAGAATATCATTGAATTAGTCTTGACAGACCATCCCTTAGATTGCCTTACTTGCGAAGTAAATGGCAATTGTGAATTACAAACCGTGGCTGCAGAGGTTGGTATTCGTGAGGTTCGCTATCCAAAAGGAGCCAACCATCTCTACAAAAGTAAAGACTTAAGTCATCCGTATATGACTTCCGATTTATCGAAATGCATTAACTGCTATCGCTGTGTTAGGGCGTGTGACGAAGTACAAGGGGAATTCATCTTGAGTATGGCAGGAAGAGGGTTCGATTCGCATATAATCAAAGGTTTGGATAATTCATTTATGGATTCAGATTGTGTAAGTTGTGGCGCTTGTTCACAAGCTTGCCCAACATCAGCCATTTCGGATATTTTCCAATCTAAAGCGCTCAAAACTGCTGAAACCACAAGAACCATTTGCACGTATTGTGGTGTTGGTTGTAACCTAGAAGTAGCTACTAGTAATGGAGAGATACTTAGTATTCAAGCTCCTTATGATGCCGAAGTAAATCAGGGCCACACATGTATTAAAGGGCGGTTTGCTTTCAAATTCTATAATCATCAGGATCGATTGAATTCCCCGATGATAAAACGAAACGGGAATTTTGAAAAAGTAAGTTGGGATGAGGTGTATGAGTATATTGCCTCCAAGTTAACTGGATATAAAGAAGAATTTGGATCCGATTCCATTGCGGGAATCTCTTCGGCGCGTTGTACGAACGAAGAAAATTATTTGATGCAGAAATTTATAAGAGCCGTTATTGGTACTAATAATATTGATGGCTGTGCACGTGTATGCCATTCACCAACAGCCTTGGGAATGCAACGCACATTTGGTACGGGAGCAGCTACCAATTCTATTGACGATCTCAAGGATACAAACTGTATTATGGTTATAGGGGCAAACCCAACAGATGCACATCCAGTGACAGGCGCCAAGTTAAAACAATTTGCAATGAAATCTGGAAATATCTCCATAGTCATTGACCCAAGACGTACCGAACTCGCTCGTTATTCGACCCATCACATTCCTTTAAGACCAGGAACTAATGTTGCGGTGCTTAATATGATGATGTATTATATCATTTCTGAAGGCTTGGCAGATACGAACTTCATAGAATTACGAACCGAAGGTTATGAAGATTTCAAAAAAGAAATTCTGAGTATCGATTTGGACCATTTAGAGTCTGTTTGTGGAGTTGATAGATTGGTTGTAAAAGAAGCGGCTATTGCTTATGCGACAGCTCCTAACGCTATGTCATTCCACGGCTTGGGTGTTACCGAACACTCGCAGGGAACTTTTACAGTAATGCAAATCGCAGACCTTGCTTTGTTGACAGGGAATATTGGAAGAAGAGGGGTTGGCGTCAATCCATTGAGAGGGCAGAATAATGTGCAGGGTAGTGCCGATATGGGAGTACAACCCCATCAAGGAGCAGGATATTTGGATGTTACCAATGACAGTGTAAATAAAAAATACAATGAATTTTATGGTGTCAATGTTCCTAAAATGATTGGCTATAAAATTCCTGAAATGTTCGATGCAGCACTGCAAGGAAAATTAAAAGCACTATGGGTAATTGGAGAGGATATTGTACAAACTGATCCTAATACGCAAAAAGTAATTAAAGCCCTCAAAAACACAGACTTGGTTATCGTGCAAGAGCTGTTTATGACAGAGACTGCAAAATATGCTGATGTTATTTTGCCTGGAGCATCCTTTCTTGAAAAAAGTGGAACATTTACCAATGGAGAACGCAGAGTACAAGCCGTTAGGAAGGTTGTTGAACCTATAGCAGGAGCTAAACCTGATGGGCAAATTATCGTGGAAATTATGAATAAAATGGGCTATCCACAACCTCCCTATACCCCAGAAGGGATGCTAGAAGAAATTTCCCAAATTGTACCTTTCTTTGAAGGAATTACTTGGGATCGATTGGGTAAAAATGGCCTGCAATGGCCCGTTGCAAAAGATGGAACTGACACAAAAATTCTTCATAAAACTGACTTTAAAAGAGGAAAAGGAGCCTTTGAATTTAATCCATGGGAAGAAACAAAAGAATTGGTTTCGCACGCCAAGGAGTATCCGTACATCCTAACCACAAACAGAGAATTGGAACATTACAACTGCGGGGCGATGACGAGAAGAACCGCTAATGAAAAATTGTTGACCGATGATTATTTGATGATTAATCCTGAAGATGCTTTAGATAATTTTATTGCCGAAGGCGATTATGTATGTCTTGAATCCCCTAGAGGTAAGGTAGATGTTAGGGCGCGAATCACAGATGAAGTAAAGAAAGGAGTGCTAAGTACAACCTTCCATTTCCCTGAAATTATGATAAATAACCTCACAGGTGATGTACACGATTCTGAAGCGATGTGCCCAGAATATAAAGTGGTCGCCGTTCGCATCAGAAAGAGTAAGGGCAAGTACAAACCACAACTGGTTCATGATAAGTAGTTAGCCGCCAATAGTAATCATACTTCTGTTTTGAGTATGTAGCTTTGGCTCCTCCAGTTTTTCACGGGTGTCCATACCACCACGTACAGCAAATTTTGCTTGGACAGCTTTTTGGATAATTTCCTCAATGGGATTTCCCTCTCGTAAAGCAGTGAGAAGATCCGATTCAGTAGCGGAGAATAAGCAATTCTTCAATCTTCCATTTGCAGTTAAACGCAATCTATTGCAGGAATCGCAAAAGGGGTTTGTAACACTACTTATAACGGCAAAGCTACCTTTATGGCCCGATATTTTATAGTTTTTTGATGTGTCGTTCGCAGCGTCTTGAAGGCGAATAATTTTTTCTTCGGAATATACAGTTTGAACACTATTCATAATTTCTGTATAGGAAACCAGTTTGTCCCTATTCCATTTATTTCCGTCAAAAGGCATAAACTCTATAAATCGTACCGTGATGGGTAGCTGTTCGGTAAGTTTAATAAAATCGATGATTTCATAGTCGTTTACTCCCTTCATAACAACCATGTTTACTTTTACTTTAAACTCTTCCTTCACCAAAAGATGAATATTTTTATAAACTTTTTCAAAATCATCACGAAGTGTAATTTGTTTAAACCTTTCCCTGTTCAAAGAATCCAAACTTACATTAAGACTCGCTACTCCATATTGCTTTAGGAAATCAATATGTTTGTCAATAATAACAGCATTGGTTGTTAGTGAAAGTGTTATTGGCAAAGATGATAATTTTTGAAGGATAACAGGGAAATCTTTTCTTATTAAAGGTTCTCCTCCTGTTAGTCGGATTTTGCTAACCCCATGTTTTACAAATAACTGCGCTATTGTAAAGATTTCCTCATAGGTCATTAAATGACTTTTTGGGGAAAGCGCAACACCTTGTTCGGGCATACAGTAGGTACATCTTAAATTGCACCGTTCAATTAGGGAAATACGCAAATAGGTGTGCGTTCTTCCAAGGGTATCTTTTAAAATAGAGGTCTCTTTTTTCATTCAGAGTGTCTTATTCCTTTTAAATATTTTAAATATAAGGAGAATTGAAGGAAAACAGTGAAAATAGTTTGGGTTTCGTTTTTGTTTTTTGGGCGGTGTTTGGAAAAAGCCATTATAATTCTTTTCTGAACGAAATTTAATTAAAAGACTTAATTTTTTTCAAAATCCAACAGCAAAAAACCTGAAATATTTAGTTAAAGAGTTAATCTTTATAAAGTTTTCACATTCAACTAAAATTATTTTTTTTCAAAGAGGCTTTTATTATCTTCACGTTCCAATTTAAAAGAAATGATTTCAGAAACAATAAAGAACCGCCGAGCGGTTTTTCCTGCACAATATAACGACCAACCTGTTACAAAAGAAGAGGTTTTAAGCATCCTTGAAAGTGCAAATTGGGCACCAACCCATAAGCGTACAGAGCCTTGGCGTTTTACAGTTTTTCATGGAACATCACAAATTGCGCTCGGAAAATTTATAGCTGAAACCTATAAGCAAACCACAGAGAACTTTTCAGAATTTACATATAGTAAATTTATGGATAATCCTGTAAAGGCTGGATGTGTAATAGCTATTTGCATGCAGCGTGACCCTAATGAAAGTTTACCCGAATGGGAAGAAATTGCCGCTACGGCCATGGCGGTTCAAAATATGTGGCTTACTGCCCATGAACTTGGTATTGGGGCTTATTGGTCTTCACCAGGTATTATAAAATATATGGACAAATTCATTCAAATGGAAGAAGGCGAGCAATGCTTAGGATTTTTCTACTTGGGAAAACACGATGGCGAATTGCCCGAAGGAACACGAAAAAGCACTATTAAAGAAAAAACCGTTTGGGTGTAAATTTACAACGTTAAGAATCTTTCCAAACCTGTCTAGTTATTGTTAACTGACAGGTTTTTTTGTTGAATTAAAATTTTAACAACTATAAAATTAGTTTAAACTAAAAAATTAGTTATATTTGAACTATTCAAAAAGTCAAACATGAAACAATTAACCAGAGCGGAGGAAGATATTATGCAAATCCTTTGGGATTTGAAAGAGGCGAATGTAGCTTCAATTATAGAAAAATTGCCAAAGCCAAAACCTGCATACAACACGGTTTCAACCATTGTACGGATTCTTGAAAGCAAAGATTTTGTGGACTACCGAAAAGAAGGTCGCGGCCATATCTATTTCCCAAAAGTTAAAAAAACGGAGTATAGCAGTCATTCCTTAAACAAATTAATGGATGGTTATTTTCAAGGTTCATTTAAAAGTATGGTTTCTTTTTTTATTAAGAAAAATGACATCAGTATTCAGGAAATGGAAGTTATTATGAAAGAAATTAATTCTGAAAAAAAGGAAAAATGATACACGCGCTTTTTCAAATACTCATTTTTCAAATACTGTTTTTGGCAGTATATGAGCTTTTTCTAAAAAAGGAAACATTTTTTGGTTTAAACAGAATCTATTTATTATTGACACCAGTTTTGGGTTGCGCTCTGCCATTTGTTAGCATCGATTTCCTTCAAAAAAGCATTCCACAGGAATATACATTTCAATTGCCAGCAGTTGTTATCGATGGAAATACTTCTGAAACAATTTCAAGTGGAGCTTCGTTGTGGTTCCCAAATTTATTGGATTTTTGGATTTTAGGAATTCTGTTCGGTGCTTTGTTTTTTCTGTGGAAGATTTACAAAATAGCAAAACTCTATTTCTCTGGGACCACAGAATATTCTGACGGATTCAAGCTAAAAATCCTTCCCAAAACCGACAAAGCCTTTTCCTTTTTCAACACTATATTTTTAGGCGAAAACATTTCCGAAGAAAATAAAGCCAACATTGTTGCCCACGAAAAAATACACATTGAACAAAAACATTCAGGGGATCTACTTTTTTTTGAAATGTTCCGCATCGTTTTTTGGTTCAACCCAATGGTCTATTTGTTCCAAAATAGACTGGCAACCTTGCATGAGTATATTGCAGATGCTACGGTTACTGCTGAAAAAGATAAAAAACAATACTATCAAAATTTACTTTCAGAAGTATTTCAAACTGAAAAAATATCATTCATCAATACATTTTTTAATCAATCATTAATCAAAAAACGAATCAGTATGTTACAAAAATCAAAATCAAGAAAAACCGCGCAGTTAAAATATTTGCTGCTATTACCAGTAATTTGTGGAATGTTAATTTACACTGCTTGCAGCAATGACCCAAAAGCTGACGAAGCTCAAACTGTTCAGCAATCAGACTCTGAAGTGATGACCAAAATCAATGAACTGGCCGAAGCCATTATGAAAAAAGGCGAAATGACACCAGAAGAAGAAAAAGCACTAAAATTTTTAACAACGGAAGCAAAACCTGGCGAAAAGGTTTACACTTCTGTTCAAGAATATTTGGATGAAACGAAAAGCGAAGACCTGCCAGTACCTTTTTCAACAATTGAAAAAGTGCCAACCTATCCTGGTTGTTCAGGTGACAATGAAGCCCTAAAGAAATGTTTTTCCGAACGGATAAGCGGTTTTGTTGGTGAAAATTTTAATACAAAACTTGGTAAGGAGTTGAATCTGTCGGGCAGGCAAAAAATTGCTGTCCAATTTAAAATTGACAAATCAGGAAATATTGTTAGTGCGACAGCAAAAGCCACAAAACCAGAGCTTGAGGCAGAAGCCATTCGCGTAATTAAAATGCTTCCACAAATGCAGCCTGGCGAACAAAAAGGCGAAAAGGTGGGTGTGCTCTATTCTTTGCCGATTATTTTTGAAGTGAAATAAATTTTAACTGCAATATTTTAAAAGCCGAAGAATTTCTTTGGTTTTTTTTATTTCAAATAATAATAATGATACTATGAAGCCATTAAATTTAAGCTGTCTTTAATTTTTGTTTTTTAAAGGCATACTTTGGCTGCGCTCAATACACAGGTATAGAACATCTTTTATAGACATTCCGCTTTGTGTTTAAAATTAATCCTGTATGTTTCAGTAAATTTGTACTTTTCAAGTTGAATTTATTCTGAAATGAAGCACGGTTTTCTTTTTGTTTTTCTTTTGCTATTGGCAACTTCCTGCCAGTTTTTTGAGACAAAAAAAGTTTCTTCAGAAGATATTTATAAAGAAGAAATAAAAACTATTGACTGGAAAGACGTTGACCGTTATCCTTCCTTTTCAAACTGTGAAAACACGTTGGAAAAACCCGAACAGAAAGATTGTTTTATAAACACTATCAATTCGCAACTTTATAAATCAATACGCAAAGAAGCTATGATTGCAACTCGTGAGGTTTATGATACTGTAAAAGTGAATTTTGAAGTGAGCAGCCAAGGCGAACTCTCTATTCTTGAAATAAAAATGGACACAGTCTTACAAAAAGAATTTCCACATTTGGAAACCTGGCTTTTGCAAAGCATAGATTCACTTCAGCCCGTGGCACCAGCATATAAACGTGGAATTCCTGTGAAAACCCAGTTCACATTACCAGTAATAATTAAAACAGATTAATTACAAATTGAATTTATAACCGAGCGTAAAATCAATTGGAAATTCATTATTACTTTCTACGCTCAGACCAACAATATCATTATAGTTAAAGGTGATATAACCATTGCCAACTTTATAGTCTGCACCAATTCCAAAGGTAACTGGAGCGGTTAGGTCAGTGCCAGAAACAGACTCCAAAACACCCATATCTGTGGCGCCTTCTAGCACATAAATCTCCCTTTTAGAATACGTAAACGAAACAAATTTGCAATTTACAAAAGCATCAAATTTTGGGTTTTTTATAAATTTAAAACGATAATTTAAAGAGAATTGTGAAGCCGAATATTTATAATCACTGCTCTCAAAAGTTTGTTTAAACCGGAACACCAATGCATGTCTTTTCAGTTTAACACCATCAAGAAGTTCAAAATCAATGCCGGCCACTGGTTGCAGTGCATTGGTAGGATTTTCGGTAAAAATACTGTTGCTCAAACCTGCAAAAGCCCCAAGCCGAAACTGCAAATCAATGGATTTTTTTTCTTCTCCAAAATTAGGATCTTTCTTTTGGTTATATTGCACAAAAAAGGCGTGAAGGCTTGGCAACGTTAACTTTACTTTTTCGGTTGAAATTGCTATATCGTTGATTTGTTGTTGCAACGTTTCTTTATATTCCTCTTTATAATTACCATCTTGTTTTGTGTTTTTTAGTTCAACAATATCGTTTCCTTTCTTTGAAAAATAGCGATATTCGCCATCAACAGTGCTCCAAAGCAAAGTCAAAGAACCTTCAACTTCGGTATTCAAAGTATACGTTTGGCCATCAACTGTATATTGTTGTTGAGCTTGCAGCGTTCCTGCAGAAAGTATACAAATCAAAGCAAAAATGGGGATAAGCGATTTCATAAGGGCGTGTTTTTAGGTATGGCTAAGGTAAAAAATTAAATCAATTTATCACTGTTTTTGAAAGGTTCGTCCTTTCCAAGAATAGTTTCCGCGAAAGCTTCCCAAGGTTACAATCAAAATAATTATGGCATAAATATAAATTTGCAATATAAATTTCAAAAACGATAGTTTGTTGCCAAAAAGTGAAACATTTTGTTGAATAACCACATAATCAATAATAATTTTTAGAGCTGTTAGCAACAAATAATAGCTAAGGTTACCAGCATCGAAAATCATAAAAA
>JAGQYZ010000187.1 GCA_020435865.1 Aequorivita sp.
GGTGTTTCCCAAAGAAGGTGATTGCGCACGTACTGTTTTTTCACATCGCGCAAAGCATCTAAGGCTCCTCGTTTATCAAATTTGTTTATGGCCACCAAATCGGCAAAATCAAGCATATCAATTTTTTCAAGTTGAGTAGCGGCACCAAACTCAGGGGTCATTACATATAATGAAACATCGCTGTGTTCCAAAATTTCAGTGTCACTTTGCCCTATTCCTGAAGTTTCAAGAACAATAAGGTCATATTCTGCAGCTTTTAAAACCTGAATGGCTTCCGAGACATATTTTGAAAGTGCAAGATTGCTTTGGCGTGTTGCCAAGCTTCGCATATAAACTCTTGGCGAATTGATAGCATTCATACGAATACGATCACCCAACAATGCGCCTCCAGTTTTTCTTTTTGATGGATCTACGGAAACAATTCCTATAGTTTTTTCGGGAAAATCTATCAAGAATCTCCGTACTAACTCATCAACCAAAGAAGATTTTCCTGCACCACCCGTTCCTGTAATTCCCAAAACTGGGATTGTATTTTTTTTGTTTTTAAGATGAATTTTATCAAGCGTTTCTTTTGCAACCTCAGGAAAATTTTCAGCAGAAGAAATAATTCTAGCAATGGCGCCATTTTCTTTCTTAGAAAGTTTTGTAAGCTCACCATTTAATATATCACCTAATGCAAAATCAGATTGTTCCACCAAATCGTTTATCATTCCCTGAAGCCCGAGCTCTCTTCCGTCATCTGGCGTATATATTCTCGTAATGCCATAATCCATCAAATCTTTTATTTCTGAGGGAAGAATTACACCGCCGCCGCCGCCAAATATTTTAATATGCCCAGCACCTTTTTCCTGCAACAAATCATACATATATTTAAAATACTCATTGTGTCCTCCTTGATAAGAAGTCAGGGCAATGGCATTTGCATCTTCTTGAATTGCAGTATTAACAACCTCTTCCACACTGCGGTCGTGACCCAAGTGAATCACTTCAACCCCTGTAGATTGTATAATACGGCGCATGATATTGATGGCCGCATCATGACCGTCAAAAAGGGATGCCGCGGTAACAATACGAACTTTATGTTTTGGTTTATAAGGATTTATCTGTTGCATAGTTTGTTTTACATATATTTATGAATTGCAAATTTAGTTAAAACCTAACGAACATAACCCTTTAGACCAATAATGATATTATAAATATTTATTAAAAGTGTTGTGGTAATTCAATATTTTTGTATCTTGCGACATCAATATTAAACAATTAAAAATTTAACATTATGAAAAAAATTTACGTATTAGCACTTCTTTTAGGTGCATTTAGTTTTTCATCATACGCTCAACAAGAGCTAACTGATGATTTAGAATCTTACACTTTGGGTCCTATTTCTGCACAATCTGATCATTGGAGACCTTGGGGTGGTGTTGACGGCGGTGCTGATGATGCAAACGTTGTTGATGATGAAGCAAACTCTGGAGTACAGTCTGTATTAGTAGGAGGTAATGAACTTACAGATTTAATCCTTTTGGTTCCTTCAGCTCCAACTAGTGGGGTTTACACAATTGAATTTATGGCTTTTATTCCCTCAGGAAAAGCTGGTTACTTCAACATGCAAGCCGCTCTTACTCCAGAAGGAACTGCTTGGAATCAAGCTTTGATGGGTGGAAATGTTTACTTTAACTGTGATGGCGCCTCTGGAGGTGTTGGTGGAGTTACTGGTGTAATTGACTGTTCAGTTTTTGACCAGACTTTTACTTACCCAGAAGACGAATGGTTTAAAGTAGATTGCGTTTATGACATAGACAACCAAACTTGGGATATGTATATAAATGACGTTCAATTCATTTTTGCTTATCCTTTTGAATTTGGAACTCAAGTATTTATTGAATTGGCTGGTCTTGATATCTATTCAGCAAGTGCTGCTAACGAAATGTACGTTGATGACGTAGTTCTTTACAATGGTATCATTGGTACTGAAGATTTCTCAGCAGATACATTTTCTGTATATCCAAACCCAGTAAAAGACATGTTGAACATCAAGTCTAGTACTGCTATTGACAATGTTACTGTATATGATCTTTTAGGAAAAGTGGTTCTTCAGGAAAATCCTGGAAAAATCTCTCCATCTATCAATATGAGTAATCTTACTTCTGGATCTTATTTAGTTAAAGTAACTATTGGAAATTCTTCCAAAACAGTTAAGGTTCTTAAATAAGATATACTAAAATCTTTTTACCTAAAAGCCCTTCATAATTGAAGGGCTTTTTTATATTTGAAAAAACAAAAACCTTAAACCTATGTGGGCTAAAAAAATATTCCTTTTTCTTTCAATTTTTACTTTTATTTCCTGTGCAGAATTACAGCAAGTGGTCGATACACTTCCAAATCAAACTGGAATTGGAATGGGTCCAACAATGATTGCATCCGGTTTGCGACAAGCATTGGATCTTGGCATCGAAAAACAGGTAACCAAGCTCACCAAAAAGGATGGTTTTTATAAAAATCAATTGGTTAAAATATTATTGCCCAATGAATTACGGAAAGTAGACCAAACGCTGCGAGATATTGGTTTGGGTAGCTTGGCAGACGAAGGCATAAAAGCACTTAATCGGGCAGCCGAAGATGCTGTTAAAGAAGCTACCCCAATATTTGTAAGCGCAGTAAAAGACATTACCTTCACAGATGCAAAAAACATTCTTCTAGGACCCGACAATGCAGCTACAAATTATTTGGAACAACGCACCAGTAATGCACTTTATTCTAAATTCAACCCAGTTATAAAAAACTCATTTTCAAAAGTGGGTGCCGACCAAATTTGGAGCAATATTATTACTAAATACAATTCCGTGCCTTTTGTAACTAAAGTAAACCCAGACCTAACAGATTATGTTACTAATCAAGCACTCAATGGTGTATATAAAATGATAGGTATTGAAGAAAAAGACATTCGGAACAATATTTCTGCACGAACCACAACTTTGCTAAAACAAGTTTTCGCACTCCAAGATTAAGATAATTTAATAGTTTTAACCCAATATTTATGACATCATTAACCTTGCTTTAATACTAGTTTCTATTTTTCAAAAGTATCTTTGTTCGAGTAATATAGCATTAGAAATGACAAGTTGGTTCCGAAAAAAATCTAAAATTGAAAAACTTAAAGTAAGATATACTTATTTAATGAGGAGATCTTTTGAAATGGCTTTAAAGGATACCGAAAAAAGTGAAAAGCTACACCGCCAAGCCGATAATCTATTCAAAGAAATTAAACAACAATCATATCAGCAAGTTGATTAGCAATCATAGCCAACAGGAAAATTTACAATACTTTATCACTATTTTTAATCAATGAACTAACTCATCTAAAAGTGCTTTCATTTCAAGTTGCATTTTTTCGGCTTCACGAGTTGCAGCTTCTGCAAAATCATTGTTTTTTGAAGCATAAATGATTCCTCGCGAAGAATTTACGAGTAACCCAATATTTTTAACCAAACCATATTTACAGACTTCTTTCAAATTTCCTCCCTGCGCTCCTACTCCAGGAACCAATAAAAAACTGTTTGGAACAATTTTACGAATATCTACAAGATGCTCAGCTTTTGTAGCACCAACAACGTACATTAAGTTTTCACTATTTTCCCAATTCTTTGATGTTCTCAAAACTTGCTTGTACAATTCTTCATCGTCATTTTTTTTTGTTTGAAAATCGAAAGCACCTTCATTGGATGTCAGTGCAAGTAAAATGGTATGCTTATTTTCAAAAGCGAGAAAAGGCTCTACGGAATCCTTTCCCATATAGGGGGCCACGGTTACAGAGTCAAAACCTAAATCTTCAAAGAAAGCTTTTGCGTATCGCGAAGAGGTATTACCTATATCACCGCGTTTTGCATCAGCAATAGTGAAAATTTCAGGGTAATTTAAGTTTAAATAGTTTATGGTTTTTTCAAGCGCTTTCCAGCCTTTTAGACCATAAGCTTCATAAAAAGCTGTGTTAGGTTTATAGGCAACCACATATTGGTGAGTAGCGTCAATTATAGCTTTGTTGAAAGAAAAGATAGGGTCTTCCTCTTTTAAAAAAAACTCGGGAATTTTATCAAGGTCAACATCAAGACCAACACAAAGAAAAGATTTCTTCTTTTTAATTTCTGAAATTAAATTTTCTATTCTCATGGTTTCATATTTCAGAAGATTAAGTAATTAAAATGTTTCGCCCGTTTCCTTGAGTTTTTCTGTATTGCTTACAAGCTGAAGCTCGTCAATTATTTCCTGAACGTCTCCATTCATAATATTCCCAAGATTGTATAGCGTAAGGTTAATTCTATGGTCAGTTACACGCCCTTGCGGATAGTTGTATGTTCTAATTTTTGCACTACGGTCTCCACTGGTTACCATGGAGCCTCGTTTAAGCGCGTCTTCAGCTTGTTTCTTGGAAAGTTCAAGATCATACAATCTAGAACGAAGTACCCTAAATGCTTTCTCTTTGTTTTTATGTTGTGATTTTTGGTCTTGGCATTGTGCTACGATTCCCGTGGGAACGTGTGTTAAACGCACTGCAGAATAGGTAGTGTTTACTGACTGTCCACCAGGCCCAGAAGAACAAAAGAAATCTACCCGAACATCCTTTGGGTTCACTTCAATATCAAATTCTTCGGCTTCAGGAAAAACCATTACGGTTGCAGCACTCGTATGAACACGACCTTGTGTTTCAGTCTGTGGAACACGTTGCACACGATGAACACCTGCTTCAAATTTAAGTGTTCCGTAAACATCTTCTCCTTCTATTTCAAACTGAACTTCCTTAAAACCGC
>JAGQYZ010000188.1:0-4008 GCA_020435865.1 Aequorivita sp.
TTACCATATCATATTGGGATAGGTTCGTTGCATGTATTGCAAATCGGCCAAAATATAGCCCATATATTCAGTATGAACTCCTTGTTTTCCACCTTTGGTGAAATAGTTGTTTTCGGGAACGGTTAGGGTTGCTTCTTTTAAAACTTCGGAAACTTCTTCGTAATATTTTTCCTTGAAAGTTGAAATATCTACCCCAATACCTTCTTTTGCCAGGGCCTTTTCAGCTTCTGTCATAAAGAAAAGTTCATCCGTATAGCGCCAGAGATCGTCAAATGCTTCTTGCATTTTTGCATTGCTTTCTTCGGTTCCATCACCTAATCTTTTCACCCAATCTGAAGAGAAACGCTTATGATAACTTACTTCTTTTATTCCTTTTTTTGCAATTGCAGCCAATGTTTCATCCGGGCTGTTTTGCAGTTTTTCCATCAACATTAAGTGATACACATCAAATAAAAATTGACGCCCGATGGTATATCCAAAATGTGTGTTTGGCTGCTCAACAAGCAAACAGTTTTTATATTCCCTTTCAATTCTTAGGAAAGCGATATCGTCTTCGGTTTTATTACCGCCTTTTAACTTAGCAGCATATTGAAAATAGCTTCGGGTTTGCCCAAGCAAATCCAAAGAAATATTAGTTAATGCAATATCGGTTTCCAAATTTGGGCCATGGCCACAAAGCTCACCTAATCGCTGCGCGAGGATTAGGGAGTTGTCGGCTATCGTGAGAATGTAATTATAGAGGTTTTGGTTTTTCATATAAGCTTTAAATTCGTTTGTCAAAAACCTTTCGACTACGTTGCGGGTGACAACAGTTTTACATATGTTTCACCTCATCAGGTAAATCATAAAAGGTAGGGTGACGGTATACTTTGTCCTGTGCAGGCTCAAAAAGTTCGCCATTATCAGCGGGATTTGAAGCGGTAATATGCTTGCTTTCCACCACCCAAATGCTCACGCCTTCGTTTCTGCGCGTATACACATCGCGAGCGTTTTCCAGAGCCATTTCTGCATCGGCAGCATGAAGGCTTCCGAAATGACGGTGTTCCAATCCGTTTTTACTGCGAACAAATATTTCCCAAAGAGGCCAATTTTTTTTTGTATTTTCCATTTTAACTTGCTTTAGCTACTTTTCTTTTTTCATTCTTTTCAGCATAAGCCATTGCCGCATCACGAACCCATTCTCCATTTTTCCAAGCATTTACACGTGCGTTCATACGTTCTTTATTGCACGGGCCATGACCTTTTACTACTTGCCAAAATTCATCCCAATCAATTTCACCAAAATCGTAATGGCCGGTTTCTTCATTAAATTTCAAGTCCGGATCCGGGATTGTAAGACCCAAAAGATCAGCTTGAGGCACTGTCTGATCAATAAACTGTTGGCGCAATTCGTCATTACTTTTTCGCTTGAGTTTCCATTTCATGGATTGTTCTGTGTGAATGGATTCCGCATCGGTTGGTCCCAGCATCATCAAACTTGGCCACCACCAACGGTTTAGTGCATCCTGTGCCATAGCTTTTTGTTCTTCCGTTCCACGACAAAGTGTTAACATAATTTCAAAACCTTGACGCTGATGAAAACTTTCTTCCTTGCAAACACGAACCATTGCTCTTGCGTATGGCCCGAAAGAAGTATTGCATAGTGGCACTTGATTGATAATTGCAGCGCCATCAACCAGCCAACCAATTGCACCCATATCTGCCCAAGTGATTGTTGGATAATTGAAAATGGAAGAATATTTTGCTTTTCCAGAATGTAATTGTTCGTACAATTCATCACGTGAAACACCCAAAGTTTCGCAGGCGGAATAGAGGTACAATCCATGGCCTGCTTCATCTTGAACTTTTGCCAACAATGCAGCTTTTCTTCGTAATGAAGGCGCACGGGTTATCCAATTTCCTTCAGGAAGCATTCCCACAACTTCAGAATGTGCGTGCTGGCTTATTTGCCGAATGTGGGTTTGCCGGTATTTTTCGGGCATCCAATCTTTCGGTTCTATTTTTTCGTCGCGCGCAATGCGGGTTTCGAAAATTTCTTCTAAATTTTTTACATCTTTTTCACTCATCTTTTTATGCTTTAAGCGATAGGCGGTAAGCCGCATGCTAATTATACATCAAAATCTACTTTTACTTTTTCCGAAGTGGGAACGGCTTGGCAACTTAATACAAAGTTTTGCGCCACTTCCTTTTCTTCCAAAGCATAATTTATTTTCATCTCTACGCTGCCTTCCAAAATTTGACATTTGCAAGTGCTACAAACCCCTCCTTTACAAGCAAAAGGCAAATCTGCTCCGGCGGCCAAAGCAGCATCGAGAATATTGTCAAAATCCTTAGTCATCGTAAATTGGAATTCTTTTCCGGCATCTACAATGGTTACTTCTACTCCTTCAACGTTTTGTTGTGCCAAACGTTCAGCACGTTGCTTATCTTCTTCGGTTAAACCTGTTACGAACAATTCAAAATGAACCAATTCCTTTGGCAAACCTGCCTTAACTAAATAATCACTTACATAATTCACCATTTCTTCGGGACCACACAAAAACACTTCGCTCGTATCTGGTATGTCGATGAAAGTTTTGGTCAAAACCTGCATTTTTTCATCATCAAAACGACCGTTGAAAAGTTCTATATCCCGACGTTCTTTTGTTAGAAAATAATAGATTTCCAACCTTCCAAAGTATTCATTTCGGAGTTGTTCCAAAGCTTCTTTAAAGATAATGGATTTCGCGGTTCTATTCACATAAAACAACTTGCAAGTTGCTTTAGGCTCCAATGCCAAATGTGTTTTAATCATTGATAGCACTGGTGTAATTCCGCTTCCAGCGGCAAAAAAAAGATAGTTTTTCGCTTTGTCTTTTGAAATCTCAACGCCAAACATTCCGCTGGGTTCCATAATTTCCAGCGTATCTCCTGTTTTCAATTCGGAATTTACAAAGGTTGAAAAAGCGCCACCAGGAATCAATTTAACGGCAACTTTCCATTCATTGTCCACTGGGCTAGAACACAAACTGTAGGAACGGCGTGTGTCTTCACCATTAATATCTGCTTTCAATGTTAAATGTTGGCCTTGTCGAAAATGGAATTCTTCTGTTAAATTCTCAGGAACCTCAAAAGTGATTACCGAACAATCATCCGTTTCTTTATAGACTTCCTTTACTTTTATTTTATGAAATTTTGCCACTTATGAAGTTTAATATGATAAACAAAACTACGTTTTTTACTTAAAGCTGCAAGATACAAAAATTAGGTCTTTATGGCTTTGGAAACCTGCCATGTCTGACCTACTTTTGAGGTCATGGAAACGACGATTGAAACCAACGAATTGCTGGACAGGTTACCACCGCATTTAAAACAGTACATAAAACCACAAAATTATGAGCAATATACGCCCATAAACCAAGCAGTATGGCGCTATGTGATGCGAAAAAACGTAAATTATCTTTCAAAAGTTGCCCATGAAAGTTATGTGGAAGGTCTCAAAAAAACAGGGATTTCCATAGATGAAATTCCTTCCATGTACGGTATGAACCGTATTTTGAAGGAAATAGGCTGGGCTGCGGTTGCGGTTGATGGGTTTATTCCACCGAATGCTTTTATGGAGTTTCAGGCGTACAAAGTGCTAGTGATTGCCAGTGACATCCGTCAACTTGAAAATATAGAATATACGCCAGCACCCGATATTATTCATGAAGGTGCTGGGCATGCTCCAATTATTGCCAGCCCCGACTATGCGGAATATCTGCGTCGTTTTGGGGAAGTGGGCGCAAAAGCCATTTCCAGCGCACACGATATTGATATGTATGAAGCCGTTCGTGAGCTTTCCATTTTAAAGGAAGCCGAAGGCATTTCGCAGGAATTGATAAATGCCGCTGAAGCTCGTGTGGAAGAACTTCAAAATAAAAAAGTAAAACCTTCAGAAATTTCCTTGATTCGAAATTTGCATTGGTGGACTGTTGAATACGGAATGGTTGGCACGGTTGAAAACCCAAAGATTTATGGTGCTGGATT
>JAGQYZ010000188.1:4087-6988 GCA_020435865.1 Aequorivita sp.
CAAGATTTCGATATTACGAAACCGCAGCCACAGCTTTACGTAACGCCAGATTTCGCCTATTTGCAGGAAGTTTTGGAGGAATTTGCAAATACTATGGCCGTTCGGAAAGGCGGATGGCGTGGCTTGAAAAAACTTATAAAATCGAAACAGCTCGGCACGATTGAAATCAGTACTGGGCTTCAGATTAGTGGTCATTTTAGCCGAATGATCAAAAATGAGGACAATGAGGTGGTGTATTTTGAAACCGAAGGCGAAACTGCGCTGTCTTATCGCGAAAAAGAAGTGATTGGCCATGGGATTAGCCGTCATAAAAAAGGGTTTCGTTCTCCATTGGGGAAATTAAAAGGCATCAATCTCGCCATAGAAAATATGGGGCCGCGCGATTTACAAGCTTATAATTTTTATGATGGAAAACCCATTGAATTTGAGTTTGAAAGCGGAATAACAGTTGCTGGTTTGAACGTTACGGGAATACGAAACCTTCGCGGGGAACTGATGCTCATCCAATTTACGGATTGTATCGTGAAATATAAAGATGAAGTATTGTTTTCACCAGAAATGGGCGATTTTGATATGGCCGTGGGCAAGGAGATTGTTTCAGCTTTTGCGGGTGCAGCGGATTACAATTCCTTTAATTTAATGACACACAATTCTTCAAGCGAAACCATTCGTTCACAACTTTCAGAAAAGGAAAAAGAGTTAAACACACTTTATAAAGAAGTTCGGGAGATTCGTAATTCTGAAAAAACAGATTCGACAAAGCTGCAGTCAGTTTTTAATTCATTAAAAGAAAATCACTCAAATGATTGGTTGCTTCCTTTAGAAATCTATGAACTTATTGCTAAAACGGATTCAAGCTTTTCTGAGGAGCTCTTTAATCATCTATTAAATTTGAAAAAGCAACGTCCAAAAGTGGCACATTTGATTAAAGGGGGATTGGAACTTATTGATACAAAAGGGATAAACATTAAAGCGAATGCGGAATAAATCTGCATCGACAAAAATTAATTAAAAAAAATCCTCGACTACGCTCGGGGCGACATTATGGGATTATTAGATTTTTTATTAGGAAACAAAACAAAGAAAATTGAAGATTTTAAAAGCCGAGGTGCCATCATCATTGATGTTCGAAGTAAAGGCGAGTATGAAAGCGGAGCTATTCCAGGCTCTAAAAATATTCCACTTCAGAATATTTCCTCAAAAATTGGCGAAATAAAAAAATGGAACAAGCCAGTAATTGCCTGCTGTGCCAGCGGAATGCGCAGTGCAAGCGCAGCAGGAATTTTAAAAAGCAATGGTATTGAAGCGATTAATGGTGGCGGCTGGTTCAGTTTGAGCCAGAAGCTATAATTTTAACTTTTGAAGATCTGGTTCTTCCTGGATTGGTTTTCCGTTATACTGTAATTTCCAGCCCATAGAATTTGTTAAAATATAGATTTTTTGAAGCTCTGAAATCAATCGATTTTCGGCATTTTTCCGCAATTCCGAAGCTTCTATTTTCTTGCGTAGCGATTTTTCAACACGTTGTTTTATTTTGTTATAATCTTCAGCAGTAAACTGGTTTAAATAGTCCTGAGTAACATCATAATATTCAATATTCGGATTTATGGAAAGCTCAGCCTCTGGAATGTTTGTTATGGTTACTGTTTTTGTAACTTCATCAACAGTTGTGTTTATCTTGCTTAAATCGTAAGCTATACTTGCCTTCGCGTTTACAACAATCAATGCTTTTTTTCGCGCATCAAGCATTCCGTAGAATAAATCCTTACTGTCTTTATAAGTAAAAACCTGGGCGTAACTACCTTCGGTAACAATTAGTTTTCCAACGTTTTCCAGTTCTTTCTGTATTAGTGCTGTATTTGCTTCAAGTGTTTCTCGCTTGTCTTTTTTGTCTTCACAATAACGTAGGCCAAAAACGATTACAAAGGCAATTACGATTCCGAGAAAGATGTTTCGCATGACGGTGCTTTTTATTGGAAAGATACAAAAAAACATCCCACCACCGTCCGTCCCTCATTTCAAAGGGATGGGCGCATTTTTAGAGGTCATATTTTATAACAAACATCACAATACGCGGTAGCACTATATACTGTGAAGTTGTGTTGAATTGATCGCTAAAACTATCGTTGTTAATTGATTTTGTATTTAAAATATTCGTTGCCTGAACCGAAAATTCCCATGGACCGTCGTTAGGCTTATAGTATAAATTTGCGTTGAAAAATGAATATTTATTTTCTATGGTTTTGGCATCATTGGTGTAATTATAATAATCCCATTCGGCAAAAAAATTAAAGTCTTTCAAAAATCGAAGATTCACATTTGCATACGGACGGTTCGTGAAATAGGTTTGTTTTGCACCGCCGTTATCGTATTCATTTTTAACGAAACGATAACCAACTTCAAAATTTGGAAATGTTTTAAAATTACTTTGTAAACTAGCATTGTAGTTCTGTGTAAAACTTTGACTTTCCCGAATTTCATCATTTATAGTATTGTTCGTTTTGCTCAAAAATAAAGCCGCATCCAGCTTAAACTGAACTTTTTTTACAGTCTTGCTAAACCTTCCAACAGCTGAAAAAGTTTCATCCGGAAAGTTGCTGTCAAAATTCACGGGGCTACTCACTTGGTTAATGCCCACCAAATCTGTATTTGTTTTAATGGCGTCAATTCTTCGGGTATAACTCAAATTACCGCCAATGTTGGTATAGTTAAAAAGATTAAAGCTGAAATAGGTAAGATTATAACTGTGAGAAAGTGAATTCTCCAATTCTCGATTTCCGCGGAAAAGTCGGTTGTAATTATTGAAAACGTAGGCTTGGGCATAGTCGTTAACATCACTATATTCTGAAGTAATTGCATAGTTAAAGCGAAGGTTTTCACTTTTCTTCAATTCCAAAACTA
>JAGQYZ010000189.1:0-4355 GCA_020435865.1 Aequorivita sp.
GGTTGTAGCTCAGCTGGTTAGAGCGCTTGATTGTGGTTCAAGAGGTCGCCGGTTCGAAACCGGTCTTCCACCCTAAAAAAAATCCTCCCTTTTTGGGGAGGATTTTTTCGTTTAACTCTAAGGTTAGAATGTAGTTTTTTATTACTTGTCCACTGTTATTCTATGGTCGCGATTGGCTATTTCCCAAGCAGTCAAAAATATTAACTTAGCGCGTTTCGCCATTAAATCATATTCAATTTTATCGGGCGTATCGGTCATTTTGTGATAATCTTCGTGAACGCCATTGAAATAAAAAATAATTGGAACATTGTTTTTTGCGAAGTTATAATGATCGCTTCTGTAGTAAAAACGATTTGGGTCGTTGGGATCATCATATTTATAATCCAAATCCAGTTTCGTATATTTATTGTTCACTTCTGTGGAAACGTCTTGCAGTTCTTGACTCAGTTTGTTGCTTCCTATTAAATAAAGATAATTTGGATTGTCTTTTTTTTCTGGATCAATTCTACCAATCATGTCAATATTTAAATCGCAAACCGTGTTTTCCAATGGAAACAATGGGTTTTCGGTGTAGTATCGAGAACCATAAAGTCCTATTTCTTCACCCGTAACATGTAAAAAAAGAATTGATCGTTTTGGAGGATGGCCGTCTTTTACAGCTTGCTGAAATGCTTTGGCTATTTCCATAACTGAAACGGTTCCACTGCCGTCATCGTCTGCGCCATTAAAAACATTTCCGTCTTTGTCTGTGCCAATGTGGTCTAAATGCGCAGAAATCACAATAATTTCATCTGGTTTTTCGGAGCCTTTTATAAAAGCCACAACATTTTCTGAAGGCTGTGGATCTCTTCTTTTACTAAAAAAACTAGTCGGGATATTCTGAAAATAATTATCTGTTCCAGGAGCGGGCTCAACACCTTCTTTTATATAAAAATCACGAATATAATTGGCAGCCTTATGCTGGCCTTTAGTCCCTGTCATCCGTCCTTCCATTTCATCACCAGCATAAACATAAAGGTGATTTTTTAGGTCTTGTGCGGTAATTGTATTTGCGTAATCAACGTTGGTTTTTTTTGGACCGGTAATGCTCTGCGAGGCATTACAACATAAAATAAAAGGCGAAAAAATAAAGAAAAATATAAGCTTCATATAATATTATTCAAAAGTAACAAGTTCATAATCCTCTGGTGATAGACCTCCTTCTCCAGTTTTTTTATAGCTCATGGTGTGGGTTTTTAATACTTCATTACCTTCACTATCCTGTGACTTTACTGTGATTTTTATTAAATAAGATGTACCTAATGATGCTTCTCCAGTACTTGTTTCTTTCACTTCAATGTTCTCATTGTTAAACTTTGTTCCCTCTGGAAGTTGCAACTTTTCAATTAAGTCTTTTTTGGCAAGCTCGCGAACCACTTCTTCCTGCTTATTTTCCGTAGAACAAGAAACTATTAGCAGTGTTATTAATATTAGTGCTAGTTTTTTCATAATTATTTAAATTCATGTTAATGGGTAAAGATAAAATAAGTAAAATGTCTTATTGCAAAAGTTTTGTGAAAAATATAAGTTTGAATATTTCGCATTAAAAATTTAGCACATACAATACTTATATTTGCAAAAACTGAATAAAAATGAAAGTAGAACAAATTTATACTGGTTGCCTTTCGCAAGGTGCATATTATATTGAAAGCAATGGGGAAGCCGCAATTATAGATCCTTTAAGAGAAACAAAGCCTTATTTGGAACGTGCTAAAAACGATAACGCGAAGATTAAATATATTTTTGAAACTCATTTTCATGCCGATTTTGTGAGTGGACACTTAACACTGGCGCAACAAACTGGTGCCTCTATAGTTTATGGCCCCACGGCAAACCCATCTTTTGAAACCATTGTGGCCAAGGATGGGCAAGTTTTTAAAATTGGCGGGATAACCATAACCGCAATCCATACCCCTGGGCATACAATGGAAAGCACAACGTATTTACTAAAAGATGAAAGCGGAAAGGATTATGCAATATTTAGCGGGGACACTTTGTTTTTGGGTGATGTAGGTCGCCCAGATCTTGCACAAAAAACAAATGAAATTACGCAAGAAGACTTGGCTGGAATTTTGTTTGATAGCCTTCGCAGCAAAATAATGCCTTTGGCTGATGAAGTTATTGTTTATCCAGCACACGGAGCGGGTTCTGCTTGTGGAAAAAATATGATGAAAGAAACTGTGGATACTTTAGGCAACCAAAAGAGAATGAATTATGCCTTGCGAGCAGATATGACTCGGGAAGAATTTATTAAAGAAGTGACCGACGGTTTAGCGCCACCACCACTTTATTTTCCGTTGAACGTGAAAATGAACCGTGAGGGTTATACCGCTTTTGATGAAGTAATAGTGCAAGGAACAAAGCCATTGGATCCTGAAACTTTTGAAAGAATAGCAAACGAAACTGATGCCATTGTTCTTGATGTTAGAAATCAAACAGAATTTGTAAAAAGCCATATTCCACGTTCCATTTTTATTGGACTGGATGGTGGTTTTGCGCCTTGGGTTGGGGCTTTATTGGCAGATGTGGAACAAAAAATACTTTTGGTCGTTTCGTCCGGTAGGGAGGAAGAGGCTGTTACCCGTTTGTCACGTGTTGGATTTGATAGAACTCTTGGTTATTTACAAGGAGGAATTGATGCTTGGAGAAAAGCTGGAAAGGAAATAGATACTATGGAATCCATTACTCCAGATATATTTAAAGAAAAAATGGAAGACAATATTTCGGTTTTTGATGTACGTAATGATGGTGAGTTTGCCAATGGAAGAATATCCTATGCAGTGCATGCTCCGTTAGGGTTTTTGAACCAATATATAAGTTCTTTTCCAGAAGATGATAAGTGTTATCTATATTGTGCAGGGGGCTATCGCTCCGTAATTGCTGCTTCTATTTTGAAAAGCAGAGGAATCCACAATGTAGTGAATGTTGAAGGAGGGTTTGCTGCCATTAAAAATGTTGGTATTTCTGTTGAAATTTAATCATAATTTAATCTTTATAGTTTTTTAAGTAACAGTGCTATAAATTATATTTGGCCTTTAAAAATTTAAAAAACCATAAATGAAAAAAATTACTTTAACACTTTTATTATTTTCAATAGCATTGCTTACACAAGCACAAGCTATTTTTATCAACGAATTGCATTACGACAATACTGGAGGAGATGTGAACGAGGGCTTTGAAATTGCTGGCCCTGCAAGCACAGATTTAACAGGTTGGAAAGTTGAACTTTACAATGGTTCTAATGGTACAGACTATGGAACCATAAACCTATCAGGTACAATTCCAGATGAAGGAGCTGGATTTGGAGCAATTAATTTTTTAGCCTCTGGAGTTCAAAACGGATCTCCAGATGGGTTAGCATTAATCGATGCCAGCAACACGGTAATCCAGTTTTTGAGCTATGAAGGTTCCTTTGCCGCTACTTCAGGAACAGCAAATGGAATGACCTCAACAGATATTGGTGTTTCTGAATCGAGTTCTTCTCCTATTGGCGAATCACTGCAACTTATAGGTACGGGCAGTTTATATTCTGATTTTACTTGGAGTGGCCCAACCGCCGCTTCACCAGGTCTTATTAATACAGGACAAACCTTTGTTGGTTCTGGTTCGGGCTCTAGCCCTGATATAACTTGTCCAGACAATGTTGTTGTAAATAACGCTGCTGGTACATGTGGTGCAGCGGTAAGCTTTACTGGTTTTGCTATGGATGATGAAGATGGGAATATTACTTCATTAATCGTTGCCACGCCTGCAAGTGGAAGTATATTCTCAATTGGTGTTAATACAGTAACGCTTTCGGTAACCGATAGCGATGACAACACTTCTACTTGTCAATTTACTATTACTGTTGTGGATAATGATCCTCCAGTTGCTATTTGTCAAGATATTACTGTAGAATTAGATCCAATAACCGGAACGGCAACTATAGCTCCGGCTGATGTAGATAATGGTTCCTCAGACCTCTGTGGTGCTGTCTCTTTGAGTCTAGATATTTCAGCGTTCGATTGTACAATGACGGGTCCTAATACTGTAGTGCTTACTGCTACTGATGATGCAGGAAATTCATCAAATTGCTCTGCCACTGTTACTGTACAAGACTCAACTTCACCTATAATTACATGTTTGGGCGAAGCATCTGGACCGTCTGTGTTTATTAATGAAATACATTATGATAATGCGGGAGCTGACGAAGCCGAAGCTATTGAAATAGCAGGACCTTCTGGCACAAATTTAAGTACCTACTCAATAGTTCTTTATAACGGAAATGGAGGCACTGAATATAATACTGTTAATTTAAGTGGAGTCATTGACGATGA
>JAGQYZ010000189.1:4426-4709 GCA_020435865.1 Aequorivita sp.
GTTTTAGTGAATAATGGAAATATTATTCAGTTTTTGAGCTATGAAGGAAGCTTTACCGCTGTAGATGGTATTGCAAATGGTCTTACATCAACAGATATAGGTGTTTCGGAAGGAAGTGGAACGCCTATAGGTGAATCTTTACAATTAAGCGGAACAGGTACTTACTATCCTGATTTTACTTGGAATGCACCAACAACAGCTACTCCCGGAACAATTAATGCTGGGCAAACCTATATTGCACCAACTACATCTTCAATTGACGTTTACCTTGACGCAAACGGAA
>JAGQYZ010000190.1 GCA_020435865.1 Aequorivita sp.
AACGATTTTTTGCTTGGCATTTCTGCTTTGCTCATCCTATATATATTCTCAAAAAGACTACTCCATAGCGTCAATAAACAAAGAGCTTACTGAATTTTCCAACAGTGTTTTGATTGATGAGTTGGTTGAAATAGACCTGACAGACATCAATAAAATGAAAACCAAAACGCATCGAGTTTTGGCGGTGCTCAATAAAATGGGCAATGGCGATTCCCATCTTTACGAATTTTACGACGATAATTCCCGCGTAAAGGATATTGATGTTCGAATTTATGATGCTTTTGGAAAAGAATTGGAACACTTCAGAAAGAAAGATTTTGTAGACGTAAGCCGAACAGGGATAAGTATTTATAGTGATGACCGTATGCTTGGCATAAATTATACGCCCACCACATATCCTTATATTGTAGTTTATGACAGCGAGACCGAAAGCGGGGACTCTGCATTTATAAGCCCTTGGAACCCTTTAGGCGGATATGCTGAAAGCACTCAAAAAAGTGTATTGAAAATTAAATTTGATCCAACTAATAAACCAAAATATAAACCTCAAAACTTGGAAAGGTTTGATATTACAATTTCTGAAACACAAGATGAAATCACCTTTTCGGGTACTAACCTTAAAGCTATTCGAGGCGAGGAATACAGTCCATCTTCATATACCTTCTTCCCTTTCATTCGTATTGCCCTCGATAATTTTAAGTTAAAAGGAACTTCAGGGTCAGGAAAAAATTGGGAAGTATTCGGAAACTGGGTAAACAAGAGTTTGCTTTCAGATGTAAACGAACTTCCTGAAGGAACTCTGGCAAGGGTTAAAAGCTTGGTTGCAAATGAAACCACAAATGAAGGAAAAGCGCGTAAAATCTATCAATATGTGCAAGATAAGGTTCGCTATGTAAGTATTAGTATAGGGATTGGCGGTTGGAAACCAATGCCAGCATCAGATGTTGATAAATTAAGTTACGGCGACTGTAAAGCCTTGACCAATTATACAAAAACCCTTTTGGATGCTGTTGGCGTACCTTCTTATTATACTTTGGTAAATGCAGGCGATACTAAAATAGATATTCAAGAGGATTTTACTTTTCCATGGTTTAATCATGCAATTCTCGGAATTCCTGATGGTGATGATATTACATGGTTAGAATGTACCAGTCAAGATGCGCCTTATGGCTATATGGGTGATTTCACTGATGATCGCGATGTACTAATAATGACTCCTGACGGTGGGAAAATTGCACATACCAAAATTTATGAAACCGAAGAAAGCACCCAAGTTAATACTTCAAAAGTAAAAGTGGATGCCAAAGGCAATGTTGCGGCAAATTTTGAAAGCGTTTCCAAAGGCATTCAATATGACAATAAATATGTGCTTCCAAAGAAAAAGCAGAATGATGTGGATGAATATTATAAAAACCGATGGAGCTATATCAATGGATTTTCATTGAATAATTTTGAATTCAACAATGATCGTGATAATATAATTTTCACTGAAAATATAACATTGACAATACCCCACTATGCAAATCCTGTGGGTAATGACTATCTATTCTGTGCCAATATTTTTAATCAAAGCCAGCACATTCCGCCTCACATTGAAGATA
>JAGQYZ010000191.1 GCA_020435865.1 Aequorivita sp.
AAACTTTCCTCTAAAATTTCTTCCGAAGGAATTATTATGTTGCAATGTGGTGAGACCAGAAGCCAGCATCGCAACAAGGGTATTGTAATTGAAAGACTTGTGGATTTGCTTCAGCATAACCTTAAAGTTGCAAAACCACGCAAAAAAACAAAGCCTTCCAAAGGCGCTATTGAAAGACGTTTGAAATCCAAAAAAGAGAATGCTTTCAAAAAATCAAACAGGAAACCTCCAAAAGTTGATTAAAGCAATTATCTTTGCCGAACATCTCAAAGGGGTGCTGATTTCAATTTTAAATTGAAAGAAGCTGAGATTATACCCAAAGAACCTGGGCGGGTAATGCCGCCAAGGGATAAAAATAGGAACCCCCTGTAATAATGCATGACGCATTGTTTTCAGGGTTTTTTTATGCAAACCATTAATTAACAAAGAATAACGCCCCTTTTATTCGTAAAATTTAAAATTATTACGAATGAAAAAGTTATTGATTACCGCACTATTTACTTCCTTGTTTTTTACTGTTTCTGCACAGGAAACAGAACAGAAAAAACTACAAGATTCCACAAAGATTGAAGCTCTGGACGAAGTTTTAGTGCAAGCGGTCCGTGTGGAAGCCGATTCGCCAATTACCCATTCAAACCTTGATAAAGAAGAGCTTGAAAAAAGAAATCTTGGTCAGGATATTCCATATATGCTCAATTATCTTCCGTCGGTTGTTACCACCAGCGATGCGGGAGCGGGTGTGGGTTATACCTACATTCGGGTTCGCGGAAGTGATGCTTCGCGCGTAAATGTTACCTTGAACGGAATTCCGTATAATGATTCTGAAAGCCAAGGCACGTTTTGGGTAAATTTGCCCGATTTTACTTCATCGGTGCAAAGTCTGCAATTGCAGCGGGGCGTGGGGACTTCAACCAACGGTTCGGGTGCTTTTGGCGCGAGTTTAAATCTATTGAGCGATGCCGTTTCAAACGAAGCCTATGGCGAAATTGCAAATTCCTTTGGCAGTTATAACACACATAAACATAATATCAAGTTCAGCACTGGCATGCTTTCCGATCATTTTGAAGTAGCGGGAAGGTTGTCAACCATTCAATCGGATGGTTATATAGACAGAGCCAGTTCCGACTTGAAATCGTATTTTCTACAGGGGGCTTTTGTAAATAGAAATACCTTAATTAAAGCTTTGGTTTTTGGCGGAAGGGAAGAAACCTACCAATCCTGGAACGGTTTGGAAGATCCAGAAAAACTTGAAAATGATAGAACTTACAATACTGTAGGAATGTATACTGATGAAGATGGTAATATTCAGTTTTATGATAACGAAGTAGATAATTATGCACAGGATCATTATCAATTGCTTTGGAACCAGCGTTTCAACAATAATTGGAGCACCAATGTTTCCTTAAATTATACAAAAGGGAAGGGTTACTTTGAGCAATATAAAGAAGATGAAGGCTTTGAAACCTATGGGTTTGAACCGATTGAAATTGGCGGAGATACAATCAACACTACAGATTTAATCCGTCGTCGTTGGCTCGATAAT
>JAGQYZ010000192.1:0-718 GCA_020435865.1 Aequorivita sp.
AATTTCAAGCACCAAATTCCAAATAAATACCAAGCTTCAAAGGCCAAAAAAAATAAAAATTCCAAAAAGTTCTCCCTTTGAAGGGGGGTAGGGGGACGTTTTGAAATTTATTTGGAGTTTAGAATTTGAGATTTGTTGCTTCTATGAAATTTAGTTCTTACTCGTAGAGCAAATACTTCTCTCGAATCTTCATAAAACTGTCAAGCCCCTCTTTCCACGAATCCCGAATTTCTTCCGCAGATAATCCTTCCTCAATTTGCTTTTGAAGTTTTTCCGTACCGGCAAGCTTCACAAAAAATGAATTGAAAAAATCCTTCTTTTTTCCGTTGGCATTATAAGCATCAATCAACCATTCCAAATTGATTTTATTCAAACGTGGTTCTTTCCGAAGATCTTTTCCGTGGCAAAGTTGCCCTTTGAATTTTGGACTTTTAGCACCTTCGTTGGATTGTGGAGTATATTCAAAAGTATATTTTGAATAAGGCAAGCTAGGTGCTCCAAAAACCTGAAATTGCATATCCGTACCGCGTCCAGCATTAATAAAAGTGCCTTCAAAAAAGCAAAGGCTGGGATAAAGGTTTATTGCTTGATCATTCGGCAGATTAGGTGATGGTTTTATAGGAAGCGAATACTCTTTTTGGTGATTGTAATTTTTCATTTTAATAACAGTCAGATCGCATTTCACTTTATTCTTCAACCAGCCTTCGCCATTGAGCAT
>JAGQYZ010000192.1:727-2807 GCA_020435865.1 Aequorivita sp.
TGTGCATATTCGCCAATAGTCATTCCGTGAACTACCGGAATAGGATGCATACCTACGAAACTCTGGTTTTCGGGTTCCAGAATTGGGCCGTCAATATACCGTCCATTAGGGTTTGGACGATCTAAAACAATCACAGGAATACCTGCTTCAGCGCAAGCTTCCATAACATAATGAAGTGTTGAAATGTAGGTGTAAAAGCGTGCACCTACATCTTGAATATCAAAAACCACAACATCAATTCCCTTCAATTGCTCTTGTGATGGCTTTTTATTACTTCCGTAAAGTGAAATTAATGGCACGCCCGTTTTTGAATCAACGCCGTCCTTCACGTGTTCGCCGGCATCTGCAGTACCTCGGAAACCGTGCTCTGGTGAAAAAACTACTTTTACCGAAATATCTTTTGAAATTAAAAAATCGATAAGATGTTGCTTTTCATTTTCTAAAAATGAAGTCTGATTGGCAACAACGCCTACATTTTTACCTTTTAGCAGTTCAGAATATAGTTGAAATTGCTCCGCACCAACAATGATTTTTTCGTCTTGAGTGTTGGCAGATGCTTCTTGATTCTCTTTTCTCTCTTCATTTTGTTCTTTATTCTCAGAAGTGGTTTTACTTCCGCAGGAAAAAATAGTCAAAACAACCAATAAAACTGTATTTTTGAAAAAAGATAAAGCCATATAATTTCAGTGAATTTCGAATTTTTCATCGCCCGGCGCATCATTGCTTCCAAGGACTATAAAAGTAGTATTTCGGCACCGATAATAAAAATTGCAATCACAGCAATTGCGCTTGGTATTATTATGATGCTTATCTCTATTGCCACAGGCGTGGGGCTCCAAAAAAAAATCCGCGAAAAGGTTTCTGCTTTCAATGGCGATATTATTATTACGAATTTCGATACTAATTTTTCCAATGATTCCCAAAACCCTATTTCAAAGAATCAGGAATTTTATCCAACCTTTAAAAATATTGACGGTATAAAACACGTGCAGGTTACGGCTTCCAAAGGTGGCGTAATCCGAACCGAAACAGATTTTGAAGGCGTTGTAGTAAAAGGCGTGGGTAATGATTACGATTGGGAATATTTCAAAGATTATTTGGTTGAAGGAAGACTACCTGATTTTAAGGGCGATTTGAATGAAGATATCCTGATTTCTGAATATTTGGCGAATCGGCTGCATTTGAAATTGGGTGATAAAGTAACCACGTTTTTTCTTAATGATGAAGTTTCCAAAACGCCGCGCAGCCGCGGTTTTGATATTGTGGGTATTTACAATAGCGGCTTTCAGCAATTTGATGAGCAGTTTATAATTACGGACATTCGCCATATTCAAAGGTTAAACAAATGGGAAGATGACCAGATTGGCGCTTTTGAAGTATTCGTTGATGATTTTGATCAAATTGTACCTATCGGGAACGAAGTCTACAACGAAACAAGCAGCACACTGGATACCCAAACCATCCGAACTAAATATGCCTCTATTTTTGAATGGCTCGATCTTTTCGACTTCAATATTATTATGATTATCGGTATTATGATTTTGGTTGCGGGAATCAACATGATCACTGCTTTATTGGTTTTGATTTTGGAACGTACTCAAATGATAGGGATTCTAAAAGCTTTGGGAAGCAGCGACTGGAGTGTTCGGAAAGTGTTTCTTTACAACGCAATGTATTTAATCGGTGTTGGACTTTTTTGGGGAAATGTCATTGGAATTGGATTGCTTTTGGTTCAGAAATATGGCAAAGTTTTTAAACTGAATCCTGACACCTATTATGTAAACGAAGCGCCTGTTTATTTGAATTGGGATTATATTTTAATCTTGAATGCTGGCACATTTTTACTTTGTCTTTTAATGCTTCTGATTCCTTCCTTTATTATTTCAAAAATTTCTCCGGTGAAGGCGATTCGGTTTGAGTAATAAAATCAATTGGCCCTCAATCACTCTAAATTTCTTAATTCTAAGCAACTAGCCTATGTAAGAATCCCTAGGTGGAATTGTGTTATTAATAGTATTGCTTGAACATAAAAGAAAGTCGGATTTATTTTTTATATAGTGTGTATATAGCGTATTTATAG
>JAGQYZ010000193.1 GCA_020435865.1 Aequorivita sp.
TAACCTTTCCTGAACCCATAACTTTCACGTCATTGGAAATTGGATTTCCAGCACAAAAAATAGAACCAGAACCTTGAATGCGTGCTTTTAAACTGTTTTTTGCGTATACTGTAGAATCTCCCGAACCAGAAATATAGATTTGTGCATTTTCTGAATTTAATTCTTTCCCTTCAAAATTTCCACTGCCCGTGGTTTTTACTTCCACATCTGTAACTTTGCCAGAAAGCGTCAAATCGCCAGAACCGTTTAATTGCGCATCCACAGAATTAGATTCAACAGCAACCTTTATTTGACCAGAACCTGGAAGGTTTACTGCAAGGGAACTACATTTCAGGATGTCTCTTCCTTCAACATTTCCTGAACCGTGAAGAGAAATTTCTGAAATATCCTCAAAAGGGACAGTAATCTTTATTTTTTTGGTATTCCGGAGAGAAGTTTTGTTTTTCATTGAAATAGTAAGTGTGGTTCCGTCAGATTCCACAACAATCCTGTCCTGTACATTATCTTCCGCAGTTATGCTTATGTTTCCTTCGGTACCTTTTTCAAGGAATACATCCATTGAGCCAGAGATATTAATTGAATTGTAAGGTTGGGTGTTTACCGTTTTCGTTATTACATATCCACTTCCTTCAATAGAATTGTTGTTTCTATTTTGAGCAGTTATTTGAAGATTTCCAATTATGAAAAGTGTTAATGCAAGCGAGATTTTAGTTAGTGTAGCCATAGTTTCTCATTTTAAATATTAAAGATAGTTATTTAGTTTAAAGACAGCTTTTTAAAATGAATGTTACACTTCTGCAGAAAAAATATCATAGAACTGGCATAACTCTTGAATTATAGAAGAAAAGAACGCGTAAAACGTTTGATATTCAGTGTTCTTTTATAATTGAAATAGAAAAATTTTAATAAATAAACATTGTGTACATTAAATTTGTGACACAATGTCTTAAAACAATATATGTCAAATTCAAAACTTACATCATTAGACAAGATGTCATTTCAAGATTTAAGCGAAGATGCAGAGTTCATTCCACTTATGTCTGCCGAAGACGAAGATGCAATGCACAAAGAAGAGCTTCCTGAAATACTTCCCATTTTACCCCTTCGGAACACGGTGTTGTTTCCTGGCGTTGTAATCCCGATTACAGCGGGACGAGATAAATCAATAAAACTTATAAACGAAACCAACAAAGGAAATAAGGTTATTGGCGTAGTTTCACAAAAAGACGAAAATGAAGAGGAACCTGGTATTGGGGATATCAATACCATTGGTACTGTAGCCCAAATACTTCGCGTACTAAAAATGCCTGATGGTAATACTACGGTTATCATTCAAGGAAAAAAACGTTTTAAGGTTGCTGAAGTAATTACCACCGATCCATATATGACGGCAACAATCCGTGAAGTAGCAGAAGCTCGTCCTGAAAAAGAAAGCGAAGAATTTAAGGCAATCATAGATTCTATAAAGGAAATGGCGCTGCAGATAATAAAACAAAGCCCAAATATACCTTCGGAAGCTGCCTTTGCCATAAAAAATATTAAAAGCTCTAGTTTCCTAATCAATTTTGTTTCCTCAAACTTAAATATTGAAGTTGAGGAAAAACAAACTCTTTTAGAAATTAATAATCTAAAAGATCGTGCGCTGGAAACACTTCGATATATGAATGTGGAAATACAGAAACTTTCGCTCCGCAATGATATTCATAGCAAAGTACAGAGCGATATAAATCAACAACAACGAGAGTATTTTCTTCAACAGCAAATGAAAACCATCCAGGAAGAATTGGGTGGTTCATCAATGGAAGAGGAAATAGAGGAAATGCGTAAACGCGCCAAAACCAAAAAATGGAGCAAGGAAGTTGAAAAACATTTTCAAAAAGAACTTTCCAAGATGCAACGCATGAATCCACAAGTTGCGGAATTCAGTATTCAACGAAACTATCTCGATTTGCTTTTGGATTTGCCGTGGAATAAATACAGCAAAGATAAATTTGATTTAAAGCGCGCTAGAAAAATCCTGGATCGTGATCATTATGGTCTTGATGATGTTAAGAAAAGAATCATTGAATATTTAGCCGTCCTAAAATTGCGAAATGATATGAAGTCACCAATACTCTGCCTTTATGGACCTCCAGGAGTTGGAAAAACTTCCTTGGGGAAATCAATTGCAGAAGCATTGGGCAGAAAATATGTGCGAATGAGTCTTGGAGGACTTCGCGATGAAGCAGAAATTCGCGGTCACCGAAAAACATACATTGGCGCGATGCCTGGTAGAATCATTCAAAGTATAAAAAAAGCAGAAACCAGTAATCCGGTTTTTGTTTTAGATGAAATTGATAAAATTTCAGCAAGTAATCAAGGAGATCCTTCTTCAGCAATGTTAGAAGTTCTTGATCCTGAGCAGAACAATTCCTTTTATGATAACTTTTTGGAGCTTGGTTATGACCTTTCCAAAGTAATGTTTATTGCAACCTCAAACAGTTTAAGCACCATTCAACCCGCATTGCGCGATAGGATGGAGATTATAAACGTAACAGGTTACACCGTGGAGGAAAAAGTTGAAATTGCGAAACGCCATTTACTTCCAAAACAACTGAAGGAACACGGGATGGAAAGCGATGCGTTGAAAATTGCAAAACCACAGCTTGAAAAAATTGTAGAGGGCTATACCCGTGAAAGTGGTGTTCGTGGTCTGGAAAAACAAATTGCGAAAATGGTTCGCTATGCTGCAATGAAAATTGCGATGGAAGAAGCATACGAAGTAAAAATTACCAACGAAGTTATTATTGAAGTTTTGGGTGCTCCAAGGATGGAACGTGATAAATATGAAAATAACGATGTAGCAGGTGTGGTTACAGGCTTAGCTTGGACAAGGGTTGGTGGTGATATTTTATTTATTGAATCTGCACTTTCCAAAGGAAAAGGTACATTGAATATGACAGGAAACCTTGGAAAGGTTATGAAGGAATCTGCTACTATTGCTTTGGAGTATATAAAATCTAACGCCGAACAGTTAGGTATTAACCCAGATATATTTGAAAATTATAATGTCCATATTCACGTGCCGGAAGGCGCAACACCAAAGGATGGCCCAAGCGCAGGAATAACTATGCTTACGTCTTTAGTTTCTCTTTTCACACAGCGAAAAGTGAAAAAATCCATTGCAATGACTGGTGAGATAACATTACGAGGCAAAGTTCTTCCGGTTGGAGGAATAAAGGAAAAAATACTTGCTGCAAAGCGTGCTCGTATTAAGGAAATTCTTCTCTGTGAAGAGAATAAAAAAGATATAGACGAAATAAAACCCGAATATTTAAAGGGTTTGACCTTCCATTACGTTAAGGATATGAGCGACGTATTAAATCTGGCATTGACGAAAGAAAAGGTAAAGAACGCTAAAAAGCTTTAAATAATGTTTTAAGTTGGTTAATGTATAGTTGGCTATAACAAATTATACATTAATCAA
>JAGQYZ010000194.1 GCA_020435865.1 Aequorivita sp.
CCCCTCGAGCGCAGTCGAGAGGTTTCTTGCTTATCACAATTAACAATCAAAAGGTCTCGGCTGCGCTCGACCGGAAATAGGTTTCATGCATTTTAAAACGATACTTTTTTTACTTTTTATTTCAACAACCCTTTCTGCCCAAATAGTAGGAAAAGTAACAGATACAAAGGGTCAGCCCCTGCCCTACGTGAATATTTATCTTCAGAATAGTTACATAGGCACCACCACAAATGACGATGGCAATTACGCATTAAATGTTTCTGAAAAAGGGGAATACAAAATCATTTTTCAGTTTTTGGGCTATAAAACCTTGACCAAAACCGTTACTCCAAACTCGTTTCCCTTTATTTTGAATATTTCCATGGAAGAAGAAACCACCAGTCTAGATGAAGTGGTTTTAGACACTTCTGAAGATCCCGCATATCGCATCATCCGTAAAACCATTGCACAACGAAAAGAAAACCTTGACAAACTTAGCGAATACACTGCCGATTTCTACTCCAGAGGGCTTTGGCATGTTAAGGACGTTCCGGAAAAAATAATGGGCCAGGAAGTAGGTGATTTTGACGGAATGCTGGATTCTACAAGAACGGGCATCATTTACCTTTCAGAAACCATTTCAGAAATCGCGTACCAAAAACCGGATAAATTCACTGAAAAAATCATTGCCAGCAAAGTGAGCGGTAACGATAATGGCTTCAGTTTTAATAGTGCCCAGAGCGCAAATATTTCCTTTTATGAAAACACAGTGGCATTGAACGCAGCTTTGGTTTCGCCTATTGCAAATAATGCTTTGAGCTATTATAATTATAAATTGGACGGTATTTTTTACGAAGGCCCAAAACTCATTAACAAAATCAAGGTAATCCCAAAGCGCCCAAACGACAGGGTTTGGCAAGGCTATGTTTATATTGTGGAAGATGATTGGCAGCTTTATGGCGTAGAGCTTTCCACTACTGGAGCGGCCATTCAAGTTCCTTTTGTGAGCAATTTGACCGTGAAACAGAATTACAAGTATGACACTGGTAATGATTTTTGGGTAAAAATATCACAGACCGTAGATTTTGGTTTCGGCGCTTTTGGAGTTACGGGCGATGGACGCTTTATAGCTGTTTACAGCAATTATAATTTTAAGCCGGAATTCACCAAAAAAACGTTCACAAACGAAGTGCTTTCCTTTAAGCCTGAAGCCAACAAAAAGGACAGTCTCTTTTGGAAAGGCAGCCGCCCTGTGCCATTGACCGATGAAGAACTGAAAGATTACATAAAGAAAGACAGCATTCAAATCCTTCGCCATTCAAAACCCTATTTGGATTCGATTGATGCAAAGTCTAACAAACCTGGGGTTTTAAGTATGTTAACCGGTTATACTTATAAAAATTCCTATGAAAAATGGTCCGTAGGTTATGAAGGTCCGCTAAAAGGAATAAACTTTAACACCCTTCAAGGCTGGAACAGCAAGGCAGGGTTGACGTTTAACAAATGGTATGATGACAACCAAACCAACACCCTATCCGCAGCCTTTCGCGCAGATTATGGTATTGCGGAAAACAGGCTTCGGTTTACGGCAAACATCCTTCGGAATTTTAACTGGACGGATAAATTGCGAATCTCCC
>JAGQYZ010000195.1 GCA_020435865.1 Aequorivita sp.
CCAAACAATTCATAATCGTCCCCTTCTGGAATGACAGTAACGGTGTTGCTATAATAGCCCAAATGTCCTTTCGGGGAAATCTTTTTCCCAGTTAGCACGTCACCGCTGATAACGCGAACGTTTTCGTCTTTCAGACCAGAGTCATACAAAAACGTTGCTGCTTCAGCACCGATTCTTGTTTTATAGTATTTCGGAGTTTTTACTTCGGAACCGGAAAGCGCGATGATGCGATCTGGATTGAATTTTCCGGTAAGCAACAATTCCCCAATAATAACAAGATCCTGTGGTGCGATGGTCCATACAATCTCGTTTTTATTAACAGGGTTTATTTTATTTATCTGCGTTCCCACATTTCCTGCCGGATGTGGTCCAGAAACAGTGTGAAGCGAAATATCTTTCAAACCTTTAAAGGCTGAATCGCTGTTTTTGCCAACACCAACGTGTACTTGCCCTTTAGTAAGTTTGCTAAGCGCGGTTACTGCAGCTTGTAGTTCTTTTTCTTTTCCTTTTAAAGAAAAGTCTAAATCATTTGCTAATGGCGCTGTGCAAAGTGCAGAAATAAAGATGTCTCTTGGCTCCTGTTCTGTATCTGCAATCACCGCATACGGGCGTTGCATAATGAACGGCCAACAACCAGACGCTAGCAATCGAGCTTTAATAGCCTCAGCGCTAGAAGATTCTGGACTCAAAATGCCAAAATCCTTAAAAGTATCTTGCGGATCAGCTTCAATGACAATTTCTTTGATTACACGTTTCGCACCACGTTCTATTTTGGTAAGTGTACCGCTAACTGGTGAAACAAACTTTACCAATTCGTTGCTCTTTGAGTAGAAAATAGTATCACCTGCTTGCACTTTTCCACCTTCCCGAACCACCATTTTTGGGGTAATAAGATGAAAGTCGGAAGGTCTTATTGCGAAGGTTCTGGATCGCGGGGCGCTGGAAAGTGTTTTTTCTGCTTCACCCTTTAATTTAATGGTAAGACCTTTTTTAATCTTAATGTCTTTGGACATAAATATGGATATTAATAATGTCTTTTTAATACCCTATTTCCCCTCAAAATGAATGCACGGAGAATAAGGGCGTGCAAATTTATAAATTAAATATACCATTGCACAACAAAAGAGTATAATTTTCTGTGTTAAAAAGTAGTGGGTTGTTATTTTAAAATGTTTTTAAATTAGAGAATAGATTATAGAAGGAAAATAAAGTGCTGAAAGCTATTGCAGCTAATTCTAAAAAAATGGCTTTATACTATATTTGAAGTGAAAACTTATAAGTATGAATAACCACTATAATTGTGCTTATCCATATGTTACAAAATGCTGAAAATCGAACAATAACATCAAAAAGTTGAACTAAAATCGCCAACTCGCATACAGCACTTTATTTTACCAATTTCCTATAACTGTATAAATTAAAGATGATAAATATCATATTTATTTACAACATCAAATTGTACATTTAGAGCCCATTTTACCTAAAAAATGATAATTAAATTATTAGAAAAAATATTCTTCAATAGTGTATTAGTTGTGATTTTGCTTCACACTCTTATTCCTCATCCGCATTCTGATGAAATGACGGTAGAAGAACATATTGCACTTCACAAAGATTCTAACACACTTTTTGATGTTATAAGCGTTGCTTTTCATGAAAGCAATGATGAAAATTTAGATAATCTAATAGTTGCCCAATACGATAGTGTTAAAGGAGATAAAATAACATATCAAAATTCAACAATTGCCATACTGTATAGCACTTTTTCAGTAATTGAAAAAACAACAGTCGAAAAAGCAATACAAACAAATACTAATAGCCCAAAAAAATTATTTATTGTTAAACTGAATGGAGAAAGAGGCCCACCATGTATGGTCTAGTAAGTTTCAGGATATAAAATATAGTATTAACAATAAAAATTTTAAAATTATGGATGCTACACATCTTCATTTAGTATTGTCACATTTTCCAATAATAGGAACTATCATTGGAGTAGTAATATTGGCATACGGTCAAATTTCTAAAAATATTGAGATCAAAAAAATAGCGTTGGCAACGTTCATTTTGATGGCACTAATAGCAATTCCTGTATTTCTAACAGGCGAAGGAGCGGAAGAAACCGTTGAGAATATTACAGGAGTTTCAGAACAATTAATAGAGAACCATGAAGAACTCGCAGAGAAAGCGATTTGGCTTATGGGGCTATTAGGGGTCTTATCGATAATTAGTTTTTTTGCGATTATCAAAAAATTATCATTCGCAAAAACAATAACCTTAATTACATTCATTGTTTCATTAGGAACTTTTGGGGTATTTGTACAACTAGGTAATTTGGGTGGACAAATTCGTCACTCCGAAATTAGAGATGGAAGTAATAATATTCAAATCAATAATGATATTCCCAAATCAGAACACGATGATGATGATGATTAGTAAATAACACTTTTACCAAAAGTGTATAGTTAATGGTGGTTTTTAAAATAAGTATATCTAGATATTAGTATTAATTAAGAGAATACTAAATAGAAAATATTTGTTCTAAAGAGCCACCATTAATTGTTATTAAAAATTTAACGTTGTAAATAATTTATTGCTAGTTCTATCCTACTTACCAAAGTTGCTGTGCCAGTTCGATTCGCTCAGATATTGCAAATTTTCCATTCGGTTTTTATTTGTTAAATGTAGT
>JAGQYZ010000196.1 GCA_020435865.1 Aequorivita sp.
TGGTTTCCTTCCTGACCAATAAATTCACTTTTTGAAAAAACGCCCCGCACTAAAGCGCCAGATGCAAAGGCTGAAATTTTTGAGCCGTCTTCGTTATTAAAAGTTCCGCCAAGGGAAATTCCCTGTACCTTTTTTGTGAATCTTCCAAAAGAACTATTGTTGTTTTGAAGATCAACATCACCTGCGCGAATGTTCCAGTTTTCGCCGAAAAGTTCAATGAAAATTTGGTCAAATTCATTTAAACTTTGTGAATACCCACCTTCTTGTGTGGGAATATTAGCATCTTGAATAGAAGCCCGAATAGAAACTTTTTCACTCAATTTTCCTGTAATTTGTAAATCCAATTCACTGTTTACTACAGCGTTTTGATTGTTTCCAATAGTAATGCCACGCGAAATACTTCCTGAAGTGTTCAAGCCATCAAAAGGGGTAAAGGTTCTTTGGTTAGTACTTTCTTGCAGTGAATATAATTTGTCAATATTCCCTGTATTTTCTACAATAATTTTTGAATCGAGAGCGAAGTAATCCTTCGTTAAAAAATCTGGGTATTGTAAATATTGAACAATAAGCGAGTCTTGCTGTTGCTGCAATTCTTCGGAAAAAATAATAACTCCTTTTTTAAAGTCAATTTTATAGCTGAAAGGATTTGGAGAATTTCCATCTTTATCGAGAATAGCGAACCGCTTCGGATTAATGCCTGCGCTATCTATAACCACGGTATCCTTTAGAGCAACTTTTTTCTCTTTGTAATTTGAAGAAATATCCTGCGCATGGCCGATGGCCACAATAAAAAGGAAGGAAACTAACAGGTAAAACTTCATTATCAATATAACTGAATGTGGCGTTTTATATTTTGTGAATATATTATGAAAATCTTTACGGACGTGGGTCGTGTAAAAATACAATGTTAATTAACTTAGTAGCCTTTAACAAATGCTTCTTACAATGAAAATTATTTCATACAACGTAAACGGAATTCGCGCCGCAATGCGCAAAGGCTTTATTGATTGGCTAAAAGCTGCAAACCCTGATGTTATCTGTATTCAAGAGACAAAAGCAAATTTTGATCAAGTGGAAATAGAGGAAATTGAAAAAGCAGGTTATCCATTTCATTATTGGTACAGCGCCGTTAAAAAAGGCTACAGCGGCGTTGCAATTTTTTCAAAAATAAAACCGAACCATATAGAATACGGCACCGGCATTGAATATATGGATGCTGAAGGAAGAAACATTCGTGTAGATTTTGACAATGTTTCCGTGATGAGTTTGTATTTGCCAAGCGGGACAAACATAGATCGTTTGGAACACAAGTTGACTTATATGGCCGATTTTCAAAAGTATGTTGATAACCTAAAGAAAGAAATTCCAAGCCTTGTAATTTGTGGTGATTATAACATTTGCCACGAAGCGATAGATATTCACGATCCTGTCAGAAATAAAAATGTTTCCGGGTTTTTGCCAGTGGAAAGGGAGTGGTTAGATGGTTTTATGAAAAGTGGTTTTATTGATAGTTTTCGCCATTTCAATAAGGAACCAAACAATTATACATGGTGGAGCTATCGCGCGAATGCCAGAAACAATAACAAAGGATGGCGCATTGATTATAATTTGGTTTCGGAACCATTGCTTAAAAACATGAAACGCGCAGTAATTTTTCCCGATGCGATGCACAGCGACCATTGCCCGCATTTGGTGGAACTTGAATTCTAAAAATGAAATATACAATCCTTCCAAATACAGATTTAAAAATAAGCAAACTCTGTCTTGGCACCATGACTTGGGGTCAGCAGAATACAAAAGCGGAAGCTCACGAACAGCTCGATTTTGCAATTGAAAAAGGAATTAATTTTATCGATTGTGCTGAAATGTATCCTGTGCCCGCAAATCCAAAAACACAGGGAAGAACAGAAACTTATATAGGAAATTGGCTCGCAGAAAGGAAGAATCGCGAAGAGTTAATTATTACTTCAAAAATTGCAGGGCCGAGCCGAAA
>JAGQYZ010000197.1 GCA_020435865.1 Aequorivita sp.
TGGTTTCAACTTCTACATTAAGTTTGTCTATATATTTAGGAATAAGCGTTTTAGGACCACATACTTTAATGGTAGCTCCAAGTTTTTGCAGTGCAAAAATATTTGAAAGTGCCACCCTTGAATGGAGTATATCACCCACAATAACCACTTTTTTACCAGCAACATCACCCAGCTTTTCACGAATGGAATAGGCGTCAAGTAATGCTTGTGTTGGGTGTTCGTGAGCACCATCGCCGGCATTGATTATACTTGCATCAACATGTTTTGAAAGAAATACACCGGCGCCCGGATTTGGATGGCGCATCACCACCATATCCACTTTCATTGAAAGTATGTTGTTTACAGTATCTATAAGCGTTTCACCTTTGGTTACCGAAGAACTTGACGAAGCGAAATTTATAACATCTGCGGAAAGCCTTTTCTCAGCAAGTTCGAAAGAAAGTTTAGTTCGAGTACTGTTTTCGAAAAAAAGATTTGCAATAGTAATATCGCGAAGCGAAGGAACTTTTTTAATGGGCCTATTAATAACTTCCTTAAAATGATCAGCCGTTTCGAAGATGAGTTGAATGTCTGCTTCGGTGATGTATTTAATTCCCAATAAGTGGTTTACACTTAGTTCGCTCATTGTTTAGTTATCAGTTATTGGTTGTCAGTTTCTATTTCAATTTTTTACTAGGTAAACAGCATCTTCCCCGTCATTCTCCTTCCAACATACTTTTACTTTTTCACCGTTTATTGCATCTACCTGTCTTCCTCTGTAATCTGGCTGGATTGGTAAATGACGGCTGAAACGGCGGTCTATTAAAGTTAATAATTCAATTTCCAAAGGTCTTCCGAAAGATTGCATTGCGGTCAATGCAGAGCGAATGCTTCTTCCTGTAAAAAGCACATCATCAATGAAAACCACGTTTTTGTCTTCAACTATAAAATCAATTCTAGTTTTACTTGCCTCCAACGGTTTTTCAGTCCTTCGGAAATCGTCGCGATAAAAGGTGATGTCCAGATAGCCAAGTTTAATATCCTTGATTTTGTATTCGTTTTCCAACAGCGTTTTCAACCTTTCAGCTAAATAAACACCTCGCGGCTGTATTCCGATAAGTACTGTTTTGGAAAAATCGTCGTGTTTTTCGATCAATTGGCAAGCCAAACGGTTAAGCGCAATGTTTATCTCGGTTGCGTTCAGTAACACTTTTTGGCTCATAGGAAGTTCTGAATTATATTCAGAAAGCAAAAATACGTTTTTTTTGGCTTTTAAAGGTGAAGATTTAAAATTTGGTGAAAACTTGAAGTTCCACAAAACAAAAAAACCCTTCGTTTCCGAAGGGCTTTTCATAATTTATAAATGAAACGATTACTTTTTGCCGTCCATTTTGTCTTTAAGTTCTTGCAGTTTTGCATTGGCATCACCTAAAGTTGGCTTTGCCTCCTCAGCTTCCTGAGCTTGCTTTTTCGCTGCAGCTTTTACAATCTTAGCTTCTTCTTCTTTGTGAATAGCCATGTGTGAAGCAACCACTTTCTTGAATTCTTTGTTGAATTCAATAATTTGGAATTCTGCTTCATCACCTTTCTTCAACATAGAACCATCTTCTTTTTCAAGATGACGGCTTGGTACGAATGCCACGATATCATCGTTGAATTTTACAGTGGCACCTTTGTCAACTACCTCGTCAATAGTGGCAGTGTGCTTGGTTCCAACAGCAAATTCGTCTTCGTATTTATCCCAAGGATTTTCTTCGGTTTGTTTGTGACCTAAACTAAGTTTACGGCCTTCAACATCCAATTCCAATACAACCACTTCAAGTTCGTCACCAATGTTGGTGAATTCACTTGGGTGCTTGATTTTCTT
>JAGQYZ010000198.1:0-5151 GCA_020435865.1 Aequorivita sp.
ACTATTCTATGGTAATATGGGGGTTGGAAAAACTACGTTGATCAAAGAGATTGTCAAACAACTGGGCATTGATGAAATATCAAGTAGCCCTTCATTTTCTATTGTGAACGAATATCATTCACAAAAAGACGCAATATATCATTTTGACTTTTATAGAATTGAAGATATTGCGGAGGCTTATGATATTGGTGTTGAAGATTATTTTTATGGCGATAACTATATTTTTATAGAATGGCCTGAAAAAATAAGCGAATTGTTGCCTAAAAGTGCAAATAGTATATATATAATGAAAAATAATAACGGAAGTAGAACCCTAAAACTAGCGCCTGTGAGATAAATTGCCACGATACATACCCACTTATAAATTTTTTCTTAATCGTTTGCCCCAAATCGCAAAAATTACAGAGCAGGGAATCTATTATCAAAAAAATTTGTAAATATACAAAAAAAATAATTAAAATACTTAATAATTTTCATGGTAGGTTTGATGCATTATTAACCTCACAAATCAATTTATTATGAAAACTGTAAAGTACTTATTTATCGTAGCAATTTTTTCATTAGGAACCTTTGCTTCATGCACACCAGAAAGCATCCAAAATGAGCAAACACCCCAACAAATCAACAAAGCGGACATCGTCGTACCTCGTAACGGGTAGTATTATTGCGCTAATAATAGCCGCGAGCCCTTATATTTTTTATTCTTATGAAAGTTTCCCAAAAGAAAAAACTTGGGAAACTTTTTTATTTACCTATCATGCGAATTGGTATAATTTAGTGTATGTATCCGTTTGGACAATGATGGGAAAATTTGTTCCCTTATTTTTGCTTATCATTTGGTTTATTACCTGCAAACATTGGTGGTATCATGTCATTTTGATACCCATTGGTATGTTTGCCTTTCAACTTTTCAGTGTAATAAACGATGATGTAGGTTTTACTGACGAGGTTGAAATCTGGTGGCTTTTCCCCATAATGTTGGTAATTATCCCATTGGTCTATCTTATTAGGGCTAAACTTTCAAATAGGCTCTTAGGCAAAGACTTAAAAAGCTTCGAAGAAGATTTAGGCGCCAGAAGAAATCTTTGGCAACAGATTAAGGATCTTTTTTGATGCCTCCACTTTCCCAATATCAAATTTAATCCGTAACTTAGTCCGTGTTATTTTTTTGAATCAACAATTCATAAATTGCATCTGCCACCTCTAAAAAGGTAATTTTATAAATACCTTTCAACGGCATTATTAAAAAACACCTTAACAAACCGATTAACAAACAATAAAACTTGAAACCAACCAATAGTTGCCGGTGAAATAAAAAAATTAATTCTGTGTTATTTGATATGTTAAAATTTTAACACCAATTTGACGATAAGAGTGCATTTCAAAGCATTTTATTGATGAATAACCTGTAAAGATACCATAAACATAATTATTACATTTAAGTTTTTTAAAAGTAAGTTTGACCCATATAAACCTTTCAAAACTTACTATTATGAAAAACCTAAAACTTATTATTGTAGCCGCAATTTTTGCTGCAGGACTTTTTGCTTCTTGCACCCCAGAAGGAATCCAAAATGAACAAACCCCACAACAAATCGACGTCAGAACGGTCAACGTTCCGCCAGCCGGATAAAAAAAGCCTTGTACAGGGTGGCATTATCGTTTTTATAATGGCTTGCACACCTTTTATATATTATGCATATGAAAGTTTCCCAATCAATTCACAGGTTTGGGAAACTTCTTTTTTTACGTTCACTACAAAATACACTTCTCTATATCATTATGCCTGGTTTTTAACCGGTAAGGTTATTCCTGTTATCTTACTACTTATTTGGTTTTTCACATGCAAACATTGGTGGCATTGGATAATATTAGTCCCTCTGTCCATGTATGTTTTTCAGCTTTTCAACATTTTAAAACAGAGTTTGAATGCTGATGAAGTTGAAATCATTTACGTAATTCCTATAATGATGGTATTGGTGCCTTTTGTCTATTTAATAAGGGCCAAACTTTTCAGCCAAATGCGGCATGACGATTTAAAATTATATGAAGAAGAGCTTTTCAAAAAGAGATCTATTTGGCAACAAATCAAAGACCTCTTTCGGTAATTTTTACTTTCAAGAAAGTGAAAATTATTCCGTAAATTGAGACAGTCAAGTTTACACCATGCCGAAACCAAACTCACCATTCACTATCGCACAATTGCTTCCTCAAGAAGAGAAACTTGAAATTGCAAAACAAAAAGGAGAACTCTATATTGGTATTCCAAAAGAAACCTATTTTCAGGAAAAACGAATTTGCCTTACACCAGATGCTGTTAATGCAATTGTGAGTAACGGTCACAAGGTTTTAATTGAAAAGGGAGCAGGAAATGAAGCGGGATTTTCAGACAAGGATTACTCCGAAGCCGGTGCACAATTAACTGAGGACACAAAAAAAGTATTTGGTTGCCCAATGGTATTAAAGGTAGAACCTCCTACCCTTGAAGAATTGGAAATGATTAAACCAAAAACAGTACTCATTTCGGCATTACAATTAAAAACTCGCCAAAAATCTTACTTTAAAGGACTTGCTAAAAAGAAAATTACCGCTCTAGGCTTTGAGTTTATTAAAGATGAAGACCACAGTTATCCTGCTGTTAAAGCGCTAAGTGAAATTGCAGGAACAGCTTCTGTCCTTATTGCTGCAGAATTAATGGTTAATGCAAAAAAAGGGAATGGATTGCTTTTTGGAAACATTAGTGGTGTTCCTCCTATTGAAGTTGTTGTAATTGGTGCAGGAACCGTTGGTGAATTTGCAGTTCGATCTGCGCTTGGCTTAGGTGCCAATGTGAAGGTATTTGACAGTTCCATTACCAAATTGAGAACAATTCAAACGAACGTTAATCGCATTTTATATACTTCTACGGTACAACCCAAAAATCTAATGAAAGCACTTTTGCGTTGTGATGTTGCTATTGGTGCTGTCCGAGGGCATAATAGAGCCCCAATAATTGTTACTGAAGAAATGGTGCGGAATATGAAAAAAGGTGCTGTAATAATAGATGTTTGCGTAGATATGGGTGGGTGTTTTGAAACTACTGAAATGACCAGCCACGACAAACCCACATTCATAAAGCATGACGTAATACATTATGGTGTGCCTAATATACCTGCACGCTATCCCAAAACCGCTTCTATTTCAATAAGCAATATTTTCACACCCTATATTTTGGAAATTGCCGAAAGCGGCGGACTAGAAAATGCCATCCGTTTTGATAATGGTTTAAAAAATGGGTTGTATTTTTACCGTGGAATTTTAACCAATAAAGCTGTTGCAGATTGGTTTGATATGCCTTATAGCGATCTTAATTTATTGATTTTTTAAGTTTTAATCAATCCATAATCTCTAATCCCAAAAAATGAAGTTAGCATACCGATTGGCCTATTTTTCAGGTGGATTTTTAATTGGAATAGCCCTACTGTTTTTTATTCTAAGTGGAAAAAAAACATCTTGTGCTTATGGTCCTGAAGCAAGAACCCTTAAAAACATAAGGTTGAAAGAGCGAGCCTTTTCTGAAAAAACATTGGCAATCCTAAAGGAAAACCAAATGGATACTTCAGTCATTTCAGCTTTATTGGAAGATGGGGATGTACTATTCTCTGAAAGCAATACAAAACTGGATTCCTGCAAGCAATATGTAATTGAAAAAGAAGTTTATGAAAAAACTTTAAAAGTTAGAATTAAAAATTGTGATAGTCTTGCTACTGTAATTGATGCTGACGTAATTCAGAAATAATTAAACAATCAATAGAATACTTAAATCTATAGCTTTCTACGTTTTTTCTCCTTTTTTAAAAGTGTAAGTTCCCGACTAGTTTGTCCTGCAACTGAAGTATTTTCCTCTGCACGTCTTATTAAATAAGGCATCACGTCTTTCACCGGGCCAAAAGGAATATACTTTGCTACATTGTATCCTTCCACGCCCAGATTGAACGAAATGTGATCACTCATTCCGAAAAGTTGACCAAACCAAACACGGTTGTCACTTTTTGAAATCTTTTTTTGTTTCATCATGTCAATTGCCAGATATGTACTGAATTCATTATGTGTTCCTACGAACAATTCAATATCATCAAGATTATCCAAAATATATTTCATTATCTCGTTGAAGTTAGTATCAGTGGCTTTCTTACTCTCACAGATTGGAGTTTTATAGCCTTTTTCTTCAGCACGTTCATTTTCCTTCTCTAAATATGCACCTCGAACAATTTTAAACCCAAGCTTGTATCCTTTTGCTTTGGCCTTTTGGTGCAAATTTTTTAAATAATCAAATCGGTCCCATCGATAGCACTGCAATGTGTTAAAAACTATAGGACGTTCTTTGTTGTATTTTTCCATCATTTCTTCACAAAGTCCATCGGCAGCGTCCTGCATCCAGGATTCTTCAGCATCAATGAGTAAACGGATTCCACAGTCATGGGCTGCCTTTGAAACTCGATCATATCGGTTTTCAATATTTTTCCAATATACTTTTTCAGCATCAGTTAGCGGTTGGTTTTCTGTGATTTTTTGATAAACCTTAAACCTTCCAAACCCTGAAGGCTTAAAAACCGAAAAAGGCATCGCTTCCATGTTTTTAGCTAACTTGGTCAGTTCAATAACTTTATCTGCCGTGGCCTCAAATTGCGCATCTTCCTCTTTTCCTTCAACAGAAAAATCCAATACAGAAGATACGCCTACATCAAAAAGTTTTTCCACTGTTGACATACAGTCTCTCTCATTCACACCACCACAAAAATGATCGAATACCGTAGAGCGGATGAGTCCTTCTACTGGAAGCTTTGCACTCAATGCGAATTTTGTTACCGCTGTTCCAATTTTTACCAAAGGTTCCTTGGAAATCATTTTGAAGAGAAAATAAGCGCGTTCTAGTTCAGAATCACTTTTTAGCTGAAATGCATTTTCAGTATTATCAAAGAGGGAGTTAGATGTCATATAAAAATTAAAATAAAGTGTGCAAATATAGTTAGATTTGAAGATTGAAGATAAGAGAAAAGTCAATAAGTTTATGGGAAAAGTATTAAATAAAAAGGGCCAGGTTTATCGCAATGAGATTGCTTGGAAGATATTATCAGATTCAATTAAGGAATTAAATCCATCTGGAGTTTT
>JAGQYZ010000198.1:5265-8260 GCA_020435865.1 Aequorivita sp.
AAAAATATAAGCACATGTTTAAAAGTATGGGAAACACTTTCAGAAAAAGGCGCTGATAGAAATAGTTTAATAATTAACCTTGGTGGTGGCGTGGTTACCGATCTTGGCGGTTTTGTAGCTTCCACTTTTAAGCGGGGTTTACAATTCATAAACATACCCACTTCCCTACTCGCAATGGTCGATGCGTCCGTTGGAGGGAAAAACGGCATTGATTTGGGGCATATAAAAAACCAAATTGGCGTAATCAACCTTCCCGAAATGGTACTAATAGACACCGATTTTTTAAATACATTACCTGCGGAACAAATTGCATCTGGCCTTGCAGAAATGCTGAAGCATGGTATAATTCACAGCAACAATTATTGGGAGCGCGTAAAAAATATAGCGGTTTCCAATAAAAATGAATTTGAAACATTGATTTGGGATTCCATCGAAATAAAAAAAGAAATTGTTGCCAAAGACCCCTTGGAAAAAAACTTGCGCAAAACCCTTAATTATGGACATACCCTTGGTCATGCAATAGAATCATATTTTTTAAAGAGCCCTGATAAGAAGAACTTGTTGCATGGTGAAGCGGTTGCTGCTGGAATGGTTTTGGCAACATTCATTTCAATGGAAACTTACGGGTTTCCGAAAGAAACGTTATTCGATATTTCAAAAACCATTTTCAAGTATTTTCCGAAACAATCTTTCGATAAAAAAGATATTGAAGCCATTATCAATCTACTGGTCTTTGACAAAAAAAACCGAAACGGTCAAGTGTTATTTGTGCTTATGAAAGATATTGGCAATTATAAAATCGACTGTGTAGTTAGTAACAACCTGATATACAATGCTTTTGATTACTATAAAAATTTCTGAAAATTTTTATCAAAATATTTTTAAGTCATTAATTTTTGAATAGTTTTATATCCACAAACCAAAAGATTAAATATTAAATGAAGCGAATCATTGTAGATTACCGAAAGTTAACACCTGAAATACTTTCATTATTGGTTGAAAAATACCCTGATGGATATGATGACGACCATGTTATCACTTTCAAAAATGCTAAAAATGAAACTATTGAAGCAGTTGAAGTAAAAACCGAGGACACAATTTATTTGGTGAAAGTTAGCTCTAGACTTGAAATATCCATGGCAAATTTTGATGAAGACGACTATGATGATGCAGACTTTAATGAACCGATAAGTGAAATTCCGGATAAAAAGAAATTGGACGAAGAGGAATAGTTCCGAATCCATTAAATAAAAAAAGAGGCTGAAAATGCCTCTTTTTTTATTCTTCTATTTTTAAAAATATTAAGCATGCTGAAGCTCGTGCTTGCCTTCCTTAATTTCTTCAATTAATTTAGAATTGAATGCGGGCAAGTCATTTGGGTTTCTGCTTGTTACAAAACCTTCATCAACAACTACTTCTTCATCCACCCAATTTGCTCCTGCATTTATCAAATCATCTTTGATGGAGTTAAAAGAGGTCATTTTTCTTCCTTTAACCACTTCTGCGGAAATTAAAATCTGTGGTCCGTGGCATATGGCAGCAACGGGTTTGCTTTGCTCAAAGAAATGTTTCACAAATTTTAATGCTTTTTGATTCCTTCGCAGTTTATCTGGGTTTATAACCCCACCAGGTAGAACCAATGCATTATAATCAGACGCTTGAGCGTTATCTAACGTTTTATTTACTGAGTACTCATTACTCCAGTTTCCGTTTGCCCAGGCTTTTATTTTTCCTTCTTCTTCACTAATGATTTCAACATGGAAACCTTCCTTTTCCATCGCCTCTTTAGGTGATTTTAATTCAGATTCCTCAAAACCATTCGTAGCTAAAATTGCTATTCTCTTAATCATAATCTTTCTTTTTTAGTTAAACAATTAATTATTATGAAGATAGCAAGGATAAGGCTTCTCTTCAACTTTATTATATTAATCTTTTACTAATCTTTGTTAAGAATTTTTAAGAGAATCAATTATTTTTAAGTGTTTGTGCTTTTTTTTTATCTTCTTCAACTTTACGCTTATACTCACGAAGTTCTTCCATTTCACGCTCATAGGAAAGAGTAGCATTATGAGTTGGTTCAATTTTAATATTTCTCAGCAATGCCCAATTTACAGTAAATTCTGCACCGAAAAAAAGAATCAGACATGTATAATAAACCCATAATAAAACCAAAACAACACTTCCTGCAGCTCCATAAACAGAAGCTGGATCTGATTTCGCAATATAGAAACCTATAAGGTACTTTCCTGCTAAAAAAAGCAACGAAGTCATAAAAGCCCCAATAAGATTTGTTTTCCACTTAATTTTAACATCTGGTAAGATTGTAAAAATTGCCGCAAAAAGGGCAGTAACAATGATTTGCGAAAAAATGAAATTGAGTATTTGAATAAGCTGTGAAGAAAATTCGGAGTAATAATTTCCAATTAATTCACTCAATGCATTGATTGCGGTGCTTAAAATAAGCGATATGAGCATTAGCAGGCCAATAATCAAAACCATTCCGAAGGAAACTGCCCTTCGTTTTAAAGTGTCTTTAATAGTATTCTTTTTTGCGCGAACGCTCCAAATATGGTTCAATGCTTTCTGTAGTTGAAAAAAAACTCCCGTAGCCCCAAAAATCAATATTCCAATACCAAAAATGATAAATAAAAGGGAGCTTTCTGAAAGCGCTGAGTTAACAATCATGGCTTGAATCAATTCTGCACTGCCCTGCCCTATCAACCCGCTAATTTCATTTGTTATTCTACCCTCTACTGCTTCCCTGCCAAAAAAGACTCCCGCAAAATGAACAGTTATAATGAGTAAGGAAGGTAATGAAAACAAGGTGTAATATGCAATTATGGCGCTCTTTGCCCAAGGATCATTTTTATCCCAGCTTACATAAGTGTTCTTTAAAAGTTTTAGGAATTTCTTCATAGATAACGCTCTGTAATAATATTACAATGATGTCTTTCATGGCCACAAATTACAAATCCGGCAGCCCTAACTGACATAT
>JAGQYZ010000199.1 GCA_020435865.1 Aequorivita sp.
TATTACCAATAAATTATTTTCTTTGGAAATCTTTAAAATTTCCTCCATTGGTGAAAGTTGTCCGTAAAGATGAACGGGCATAATCGCTTTCGCTTTTTTGGAAATTGATTTTTGAAGTGAACGCAAATCAAAATTATAAGTGTTCAAATCAGCTTCCACCAAAACGGGCTTCAAACCAGCCTGCTTTATAGCCAAAATTGTAGCAATGAACGTATTTGAAGTCACCAAAACTTCATCATTTTCCTTTAGTTTTCCAAGTATTTTATAGCCCTCCAAAATCAATCGCAAAGCATCCAGACCATTGCCAACACCTATGCAATGGGTTGCCCCGCAATATCCAGCAAAGTTAGCTTCAAACAGTTTCACTTGGCTTCCCAAAATATAATACCCCGAATCCATAAACTGCCTTAAACTGTTTTGAAATGCTACTTCAAAACGTTCGTTGATTGCTTTAAGGTCCAAAAACGGAATCATATAAAAATATCGTTTAAAAATTTATGGTTTTCAGTTTTTATTTCATAAAAATCATGGACAATACTTCGACCACCAAAGCTTTCTTTCCAATGAAGAAGCCCTTTGTTTACTTTCATTCCCTGTGCTTCGTTACTTATACCAAAATCAAAATATTTTTTGTGTGAAAAATGCTGCAACAAATAATTGAAAAGAAAGTCCAAACCACCCGTCTGTCGCCCTAATTCATTTGCTGAAATATATTGGGCATGTGCTACCGTAGCGGTTTCAAAAATAGTTGCCCCTGCAACTACCTCGTCATTTTTATAAACATTGAATTGTTTAATATTTTTAGGAAAACGGGATTGTAACAGTTCTATTTCTTCCAAAGAATGAACTGGTTTTTGATTGTGGACTTTTTTTAAATTAGGTTCCAAAACATCGTCCCAAAAGGGTTTGAAATTTGCACCTTCACTAATCTGCAATTTATTTTTCTCGCCTTTCTTTATTCCCCGCAAGCGATTTGAAGAAATTATTTTCAAAGGGTTTTCGTTAAGGACACAACTTGTAATATCCCTTCGGGTTAATGAAGCTTTAAGCAGAAATAATATATAATCAATCTCATCACTCGGCAATTGATTGTAAATTTTAGGAAGTAATTTTAGCCTTAAAACTGTAATGTTTTTACTTTTTAGAAAAACCAGCAGGTTTCTAAAAATCTGTAGTATCTCGTCAAAAGTGGTTTTTTTACTCAAAACCAAACCTCCATAACTCAAGCCTTGGTGCGAATGTAGATCAGAACCCGAAATATTTGCTGGAAGTACCGCAATCAATTGATCATTTTTATAAACAAGCAAAGAATGATCTTGAAACCTATCAGAATGATAATCCATAAAATCGCGGAGGAAAAGGAATGTGGCGTTCTTTGCTTCTTTCACAAAGTTATTCCATAAAGATTTTTGGGATGGGTGGTATATTTTTATTTCGTAATTGTCTTCCAATACTTATTAGCTTTAGTTTGAAATTACTTTTCCACTGTCATCAATCACAGCTCGAACGGATTTTGAAAAGGTACCATTTTGAAGATTATAACTCGAATCATCTTCCAAATATTTCAAATATTCAGGGTTTTCACTCAAAACTGTGAAAAGTAAACGAAAAATGTTCACATTACTTTTCAGTTTAGCATCCATTCCTTCCGTTAAATAGCCATTCCATTTTATAGCTGCCAAAGTGGAATATATGGAATGTATTTGTTTTGGATCTTTGGTAGAAAACATTTCTGGATAACTCCCCAAACCAACCCAGCCACCGTGATCTGCTAAGATAATGATAATTGCGTTTGGATCTTTTTCTGAAATATAATTCACCGTGTTCTCTAACCAGCCGTTTACTACCTTAATTTTTTCAATATAAATATCGCGTTCCTCTTCTTTTGAAGCAGCAAAATGTATGTGATGCGGCAGTAGCTTTTCAACAAAATAAAACCGTGGACCTTTAATATGTATAGTATCCATAGCAGCTCTCAAATCTTCAAAAACTACTTTTTTCACGTTGTTGTCATTGCTGAAATAAGGAATTTCATCAGGATTCAAATTGTAATAATCATAACCTGGTTTTGGTCTATTTTGCTGAAAATATTCGTCTTGAACAATAAAAAAATTTTTGTATCCATTATTTTTCAAAGTTTTGATTGCAGCATTATTTCCTGCTATAATATCGCGTGCATTGGGCATATCAATCGATGGAAAAAGCACTTTTCCAAAGCGATGTTGCTTCATTGAAAACATCGAAGAGTTGGAAGTTAGACTTGCAGGATAATTACTTCGGAAATTTTCATAAACTTTAAAACCGTTATTCTTCAACCAATCATAAAAAGGATTGTTGAAATGGTATAAGGTGCTTTCCATCATATCCTGCCCAACATAGCCGTCTGGCTGAATCATATAAATATTTGGAGTACTTTTAAATTTTGCATTTTCTATATCGTCTGGAAGCGATGCCCATTCCATTTTACGTTCGTGTTCCACAATTTTTATGACACAATTTATTGTTGGAAGTATACTCATCATCAAAATAATGATGAGCAGTTTTTTAAAATGTGCATACAATTTCCAAGCCGCCAAAACTGAAATAATTAGTAAGCCCAACAACATTTTCTTTTTAATTGTGAGATACATTGCCTGAGACATCAGCGTTGCCACAGTCATAATTATCAACACAAAAAGAATATGTGGTTTGTATTTTAATAGCGTTTCGGAATACTTGAAAACCAAGGAAGCAACTGTAAATATTACGACTGGAATTCCTATATAAAACAATAGAAAAAACCCTAAATGCTCCCAAGAATTGATTGCCGAAAAGTTATTTGAAAAATAAAATGTCAGCGGATAAAACCCACAGATTAAACCCGTAAGTAACGGATTAAAATTCCCTTTAAAGTATTTTGTAAAGAAATTAACCATTAAATTTTTAAGAAATTATACTTTTTTGAACACAATATTTCCGCTATCATCAATGTATTCATAAACACCGGGTTCAGCGCCTTCTTTTATTATAAGATAGCTCTCGTCTTTTTGCAAATGTTGCAAATATTTACCATCATCACCCAAATAGGAAAACAAAACCCTGAAAACATTCACACAACTTTTCAAATTTTCATCAATTTCGGGAGCTTCTCCATTTGGCCACCGAATGGACAACAATGCTCCAAAAGTAGTGTAAATAATCTCGGGATTTGTGGTTTTGGTATAAACTTGACGTGTATAGTCCAAGCCAACAAAGCTGCCGTGATCCGCCATTATCATAATTAGTGCTGTTGGATCTTTTTCAGAAATAAGGTTGATCATTTTTTCAAGCTTTATATTTGCAAGCTTTAATTTTTCAAGCCATTTCTCCCGTTCTGCTTCTTTTCCTTTTGAAGCCTCTTTTGTGGTAGAAATATGGCTGGGTTCAAAAAATTCTATAAAAAAGAAGTTTCCACCTGTATCTTTTAAGGCAATAGCATTTTCCAAATCTTCATAGGCATCTCTTGTAATATTGAAACCAGTTGTTATATACGGAATTTCACTATACTGAAAATTGGTGAAGTCAAACCCTATTTTAGGTCTATTTACCATTAAATATGGGTGTTCGGTAATAAAATGTGTTTTATAACCATTGTTTTTGAAAATGGAAAGTACCGGATTTTCAGATATTATATTTTTCCGTGCATTTAGCATTTCAGAATAGTCACGGCCATTGTTGTAATAATGGTGCTTCATCATAAACGTTGCACTATTGGAAGTGATAGTGGTAATGTAATTGCTTCGAAAATTTGGGTAGTTTTTAAAATTATTTTCCGCCAAAAACGCATCAAAATCTGAGTTATCAACTTTGTAAAAATCACTTTTCAGTTCAGAAAAACTTGGATAACCATCGGGTTGGATGTAGTAAATGTTTGGTTTTTTTTGAAATACAACTCCTTCAATATTGTCTGGTTGTTTCATCCATTCTGAAGAATAATTCAAATATTTAATCAACATTGGCACCAAGCCTATAAAACCTATTACTGCTAAAATAAGCTGCAACGCAATCCACTTTTTAAAATGCTTATAAAGGAAATATGCTATGAGCGTAGAAATAATAAAAATTCCCAAAATGATTTTTCGTTGAATATCTGCGTATAAAATAATTTTGATATAAAACAGAAAAAGAAAAATACTGAAAAAAGGAAGTAAATATTTACCCCATTTTGAACTAAAGGAACGTTTTGAAAGCCATTTTATAAAGGAAAAGAAAACAAGGGGAAGTACTAAAAAAAGCAACAAGAAATACCTGAACTGTTCCCAGGAATTAATCATACCAAAGTTTCTGGAATAATAGAAAAACAATGGGTAAAGTCCCACGCCAAGTGCTATCAGCAAAGGATTTTCTGAAGCATTGCCGAGAATTTTTTTTAAATTGCTTTTTGATTGTTTAGATTCCATCAATGTTTATTAAAAACCACATTTCCTTCTGTATCCAAATATTCATAAACCCCTTTTGGAGCGTCAAAATTGATGATTATATAACTTTTATCAGCCTGCAAGTTTGTAAGGTACGAAGGGTTTTCACTTAAATAGGACACCAAAATACGGAATAAATTTACGGATGTTTTTAATTTGGCATCAAATTCAGGGCTTTCGCCATTGGGCCAATGAATGGCAAGCATGGAGCTGAATATTGAGTTTATAATATTGGGATCATTGCTTTTTGTGTATGAATCTTCTATACTTTTCATTCCCACAAAACCACCATGGTCAGCCATAATTACGATCAGAGCCTCAGGATCATTTTTAAGGATTATTTTTGTAAGCTGCGCAAGTTTTTTGTTTGCTTCCTTTAAACTTTCAATATAATGCTCCCGTTCCCCGGCAATGCCTTTTGATTCAGATTCTCGATTAATAATATGTCCTGGGTTGAAAATCTCCAAGAAAAAAAAATTGGGCCCTTCGGGATAAGCTTCCATATAATTTGCAAATGGCTCAATTATATCCTGCGGATTGCCGATACCAGTTGTAACAAAACTAATTTCTTTAGAAGAAAAGTTACAAAAATCATAACCCAGCTTCGGTTTGTTAGTAAAAAAATAAGGTTGCTCTGTGAGAAAAAATGTTCGGTAATTATTGTGTTTTAAAACCTTGAGCACGCTATTATCTCCAATGATAATGTTACGCGCATCTATTGTTTCTGTGAAGTCGGAACCATTGTTGTAATAATGGTGCTTCATCATAAATGTTGCACTGTTTGAAGGCAAAGTAGCAGCATAGTTGCTTCGGAAATTAGGATATGTTTTAAATTTATTTTCAGCTAAAAAATTTTCGAACTCCGCATTTTCAATTTCGTAGTTGCCTTTTTTCAATTCTGAAAAATTAGCATAACCATCTGGTTCAATAAAATAGATATTAGGCTTCTTCCTAAAAACCGCCGTTTCTATGCCATCGGGTTGCAACATCCATTTTTTCGAATAGTTCAGTTGCTTAATAATTACAGGTGCTAAGGTGAAGGCACCTATAATTGAGAGGATAAACTGAAAAACGAGTATTTTTTTGAAATACTTCTGAAGCAAAAAAGTAAGAAGCACTGCAATCCCAAAAACTATAAAAGTTCTTAACCAGCTAAATCCTGCATATAAGGCAACATTCAGAAAGAAAAAAAAGAAGAAGAAATTTAAAAAAGGGAGAGTGAAAGGTTGAATTTTTTCAAAAACTGAAATTTTTGAAACCTTATTAGCAATAAAAAAAATAGCAATTGGCGCGAGAATAAACAACGAAATAAAATAACCGAAGTGTCCCCAAGACTTAATCAGTTTAAAATTATTTGTATAATAAAAAAATAGTGGATACAAACCCGCTGCAATTGCAGATATTACTGGGAAAAAGTTATCTTTTTCAAAAAAAAACGAGAACAATCTCTGTTTTTTTTTAGCCTTCATGGTTTTTGTTTTTCAAAAGATACAGCAAGCGTTTGGTGCCCTTTACTGTTTCCTTTTTTTCTAATGTAAAATATTGCAGATAGCCTTTTTCAAATTCCGCTTCGTTGTAAAAATCAAAATGGTTTATGAATTCACGCTTGCGAACCAACAATGACTGTGCCCAAGAATCCTCACGAGTCGGGAATTCAATGATAAGATTTTTTGAAAAGGAAGCAAAAAAAGAAGCCGATTTTTCAAAAGGAACGTTGCCAGAAAGGGTAATGTGATGAATCAACGCCAATGCCATGGTTACATCTGGTGCATAATCAGATAGACGTTCAATTAACGAATTGCGCTCTGCGTTATTGAAACCAATGCCAGGTGCAGGTTGTAATACATCACATACAAAAGGAAGCATATTTGTTTCTTTGTTCTTTTGAAGTTGTTTGTAATTGTAATCAACCGCATTGCTGTCAATGTCTGTAACAATAATTTGTGGGACGCTGTCAATTACCGTTCGTGCAAAAGTTCCGTCATTTCCACCAACATCAATTAATTTTTGAGGAGCCAATGGCTTAATCCATTCTTTTATAAGCGTTTTTTTAGCTTCAAAAGCGGCTTCATCATAATTAGTTTTATCGTAGTAATTACCCCATTCGCTCGCTTCTTTAAGCGTCATGCCTTTTATATAATCATAAAGGCTTTCAATAATGTTTTCCTGCGCTTTTTTGGAAAGGGTCGCAATTTTGGTTTCGGCCTTATAGTCTTCGCTGTGCTTGTTCTCCATTTTGGCGAGCAAGTGAATGTTTGGATAAATTACTGAACTAAGCTTTGTACGTGTGGGAAGTAATGAGGAAATCAGTTTTACCGGAATGCCGTCAATGTGCGTTTGCATCATTTTAAAAACTTCAGTGCCGTGATATTTTGCCAAAACCAAAGGCCCAAAAAAGTGGGTGATGAATTGTTTATAAGCACGCCACGGTGTTCCTTCTTCATAAAAATCGAAAGAAAGTGTGTCTATGAAAACAGGTTTCCCTTTGTGAAAAGTAATGTTATAAGCAGAAGCGTCCTTTAATATAAAGCCTTTTGAAAGCGCATATTTCTGAATTTTCAATGTGTGGAGTGCTGCGTGTTTGTATTGCTCAAAACTCCATTCGTACGGATTTGTTATAAAGGGAATTTCTTCCGGAGTGAGGATTATTTCTTCCGAAGAAACCGAAGTTTCCTCATGGGGAATCAATAAATCATTTGAAATTAGGTTTTTGAAAAAACCACTCTCTTTCAGTTTGTTGTATTGTGGAAAATAGATAGGTTTGATGGCCCTTCGCAGGGTTTTACCATCATAAAACATGTATCCTGAAGGATCTCGGAATGAAGCTTGGTGTGCGTCAGTTTTTTTTGTCATCTGTATTGGTGTCTTCCTCTTCAATGTCAATTGAATCGTAAGTATCTTTCTTCTCTTTTACCAATCCGAAAAAAGATTTCACCTTATACATAACATTTTTTGAAAAAAGCAAAATACCAGCTGCCGCTGCCACTACCGCCTGTACTATCATTGCTCCCAGCCCTGGATCGAAATAAAGAAAAGTCATACCTATTATTTTATATTGTGTTTGCCTTTCGGCGACAACAAATTAACTAAAAATCGCCGAGTTTATTGAATTGGTCGGCGATTTTCTTTTTTTACAATTTATTACGCTTGCGGTCCACTTCCTTCAAATATATCTTTCGAAGTCTTAAATGGTTTGGCGTAACCTCAACGTATTCGTCTTTTTGAATGTATTCCAAAGCTTCTTCCAAGGAAAATTTGATAGCAGGAATAATACGCGCTTTATCGTCAGCACCCGAAGAACGAACGTTTGAAAGTTTTTTGGTTTTGGTTATGTTCACGGTCATATCATCCTGTCGCGTGTTTTCTCCAATAACCTGCCCTTCGTAAATATCTTCATTCGGGTTTACAAAGAAACGCCCACGATCTTGAAGTTTATCAATAGAATAAGGAATGGCCTGACCCATTTCCATGGAAACCAAACTTCCGTTTTGTCTTTCTGGGATCCCACCTTTCAATGGTTGGTACTCAAGAAAACGGTGTGTCATAATTGCTTCACCAGCAGTTGCAGTCAACAATTGGTTACGCATTCCTATAATTCCACGGGATGGAATGATAAATTTACACACCATTCTATCGCCCTTGCCTTCCATACTTACCATTTCTCCTTTACGCATGGTTACCATATTTATGGCGGTTCCACTTACATCTTCCGGCAAGTCGATGGTCATTTCTTCAACGGGTTCACATTTTACGCCATCAATCTCTTTGATGATAACTTGAGGCTGACCAATTTGAAGCTCATACCCTTCGCGGCGCATGGTTTCAATTAAAACCGAAAGGTGCAAAACCCCACGGCCAAAAACCATAAATTTATCAGCGCTATCAGTAGGTTCCATGCGTAACGCAAGGTTTTTCTCAAGCTCTTTTTCAAGGCGCTCCTTAATATGGCGGGAAGTAACAAACTTTCCATCTTTTCCAAAGAAAGGCGAATCGTTGATTGTGAAAAGCATACTCATTGTAGGCTCATCGATAGCAATAGTTTTTAAAGCTTCTGGGTTTTCAGCATCGGCAACGGTATCGCCAATTTCAAAACCTTCCAATCCAACCAAGGCACAAATATCGCCCGCATGTACTTCGGTAACTTTTTTACGGCCCAAGCCTTCAAAAGTGTGAAGTTCTTTTATTTTTGATTTTACTTTAGTGCCATCGCGTTTTACCAAAGCTATCTGCATTCCTTCTTTTAAAACACCTCTTTGCAAACGACCAATAGCAATACGACCCGTAAATGATGAAAAGTCCAAAGAGGTAATCAACATCTGCACGGTACCCTCCTCTACTTTTGGTGATGGAATGTG
>JAGQYZ010000200.1 GCA_020435865.1 Aequorivita sp.
CTTCAAGTGCAAAATATTCACATTGTACTGGAATAATTACAGAATCTGCCGCTGTTAGGGCATTTAACGTAAGTAAACCTAACGATGGCGCACAATCTATAAGAATATAATCGTAATCTTTCCGAAGGTCCTGAATGGCTTTCTTCAGCATATATTCTCGGTTTTCCACATCAACCAATTCAATCTCAATAGCAACCAAATCTATATGCGAAGGGATTAAATCTAAATTTGGTGAATTTGTCGAAACAATAGCCTGTTTTGGGGTTGAGCTATGCTCAAGTAATTGATAGGTTCCTATTTCCACACTTTCAACGTCAATCCCTAACCCTGAGGTGGCATTGGCTTGCGGATCCGCATCAATAAGTAAAACCCTTTTCTCCAAAACGCCCAAAGAGGCCGCTAAATTTACAGAGGTCGTGGTCTTTCCAACGCCTCCTTTTTGGTTTGCAATTGCAATTATTTTACCCATTAATTTGCTTGAGATTTTAGCAGTTAAAAGTACGATTATTTATGTGGATAGAAAATCATTTTTGTTAACAGGAAGTAAACAATGACCCTGCGGGGAAATTCCAATTTTTAAAATTCCAAATTCCAAATAAAATTTAAGCCACAATTATCAAAAAGCAAACCATTTAATCTGTTGAACTTTTTGTGATTTTTAAAAATTGAAATTTGTTTTTTGTTTGGAATTTGGTGCTTGTTATTTGGAATTTTTTTTATCTCGTATCATTGCCTCCAACATATCCCACATTTGTTGTGGAACTTCTTCCAATAGATTCATTTGCCCAGCACCTTTTAGCCATTCGCCGCCATCTATTACTACAACTTCGCCGTTTATGTAGGCTGAAAAGTCTGAAACGAGATAAGCGGCAAGATTTGCCAACTCTTGATGTTCACCAACACGTTTAACTGGAACTTTTTTTGCCGGATCGAATTTTTCTTTTAAATCGCCCGGAAGCAATCTGTCCCAAGCTCCTTTTGTTGGGAATGGCCCTGGAGCGATTGCGTTAAAACGTATTCCGTATTTTGCCCATTCCACGGCCAAAGAACGTGTCATTGCCAATACGCCAGCTTTTGCTGTTGCACTTGGCACAACGTAAGCTGAACCCGTAAAGGCATAGGTTGTAACTATATTTAAAACAACTTTATTAGTTTCCTTTTTTTCAATCCAATGCTTTCCAAAAGCGAGCGTACAGTTTTTTGTTCCCTTTAAAACAATGTCGATTATAGTATCAAAAGCATTTGCGGAAAGTCTTTCGGTTGGTGAAATAAAATTTCCTGCGGCGTTATTCAAAAGAACATCAACTTTGCCGTATTCCTTTACCGAAGCTGCGACCATTGCCTCCACTTCATTATAATTACGAACATCACACTGCACAGGCAACACTTTTCCACCAGTTGCGGATTCCAATTCTTCCTTTACGGCCTGAAGTTTTTCAATATTTCTTGACGTAATTACCACATTGGCGCCAAGTTCCAAAAAATAGGTTGTCATCGCTTTACCCAGACCGCTTCCGCCACCGGTTACCACTATTGTTTTTCCTTTTAGCGCGTCGTCGCGAAGCATTTTTGAAGTGTAATCCATTTTCTGTTTTTAAAGAATGTTGTGCACAAAGATACACACTGAATTGCGTATTTACACACTAAATTAACTATTCCGATTTCCACAACAATTTTTGTGCAGTGCCGTGATCGCCCAATTGATATACGCTTAACGAAGCAGCTTTAAATTGAATTGGTTTGAAAATATTTTCAGCTAAACTGTCCAAAAGTTTTGTTTGTGCTACACCAAGACTAATGTGCGGATCAAAATTATCATAACTGTATTTTTCTATAAACTCTGGAACGTAAGTTATTGTAGATTCACTAATGGAACTGCCGTCTGGGTTTTGTATAAAGGAAATTTGCGAGCCGTTTTTCACGGTATAAGGCTGTACGAGTTCGATGATTTTTTCGTGAATTTTCAATAAAAAATCGCTCTTTTCAACAGCAATCATCGAGAAACTTTCTTCTTTGTCTTCATTATAGAAAAGACGTTCTGCCTTTAGGGAATCATTTTTAATTGTTTTGAAAAGTCCTTCAAATACATTATTTACTTCTAATGCGTTAATAACATTCGGCAGATCTTCTTCTTTTATAAAACACTGAAGAAGTGTAATATGTGGCATGTGGTTTTCATCGAGCTTTATGGTTTCGGGATTGTTTTGATTTATAAGCGCATTCAGCTGAAGTGATTGTGCATACATTTCTTCCGACGGAATTAAAAGCACATCTATTGCGATACTATTTGTCTTCTTTGGAACACACGAAAAAAACTCCAAGAGAACAGCAAGTATCAATACATATTTCTTCATAAATAATACATACTACTCCACCACCATCTTTATGGTTTGTGTTAAATTTCCATTATCCACTTTCAACAAATAGATTCCGCTTGCAAGATTTTGATTCCAGTTAATTTCTCCTTGTGGTGCAACCCAAGTTTGTTCCATCAGCTTTTGACCCGTAATGCTAAATACAGAGGTGGTCACTTTATTACTCGAAGACGTATAAGGAATATGAATTTTGATGCTATTATAAACTGGATTCTGAGAAAGAATGAATTGATTATCCAATCCGTTTTCTGAAATTCCGATTATTCCATTTCTTATTTCATCCAAAGCAAACTGTGCACTGGCAGCAGTTACGGTTACATGGGGTTCATTTTCGTTGGGAATATAAAAATTCACAAAAGGTGAATCGGCCAAATTAGGGGTAGTGAACCAATCTGGATTATCGATAGCCAAAGAGCTCATTGTTGGGATGAAAGAATACAGATCTTGCTGAAGTGCGTTTATAAAATCAATCAGCACTTGGTTTCCGCCCCCATCGCCAAGCGCATCGCTGATGCTGCCTGTTCCACCCGGAGCGCTGTCTACACCTGCTGTATTGCTGGGCGACTGAGCCGTTGTTTGATAGGTACTTATAGGAAGACCAAAAAAGTTGACTGTAACATCAGTAACCGTATTAGTCTGACTTGCAGCTGGAGTGAATTTTAGTGCTACATCAACATCAGTAGTGGCATTAATTTGAAGGTTGGTATCAACTACCGTTATTCCAGGACTGCCTGTGGTTGTCCCATTGCCAGCACCGTTTATCATCGCTACATTTCTAACACTGCTTGGAAAACCCAGTGCGTCAAGTTCTGCTTGGAATTCATTTCTGAAGCCAGGAGCGCCCAAGGGTAAAAGTTTTGTTGGGTCTTGCTCGAAATCTGAACCTGCCAATAAGTGTCCAAGCAAATGGTCCACAAGCATTTCTTTAGCTGCTGGAGATTTCAATAATTGGTCAACAACTTGTTGTGCAGTGGCATCGCCTACTTGGATTGCGAAATAGTTTATTAAGTATTGAAGGCTGATGGGAATATTTGCTCCACGGTGCGGTGCATCAAATGAAATATATAGACGTGTTTCTGCGTCAAGGCTGTTTTCTTCCATATAAGACAAAGCATAGCGAGCAATAAGACCACCCAT
>JAGQYZ010000201.1 GCA_020435865.1 Aequorivita sp.
AAGTTGTTTTCCTCTACTTTTTTCTGAGCGCGCTCAATGGATTTTGAAATCATAGAATGCTGAATTACTTCGCCTTCCTTCAAGCCCATTCTGTCCATCATTTTTGCAATTCGCTCACTTCCAAAAAGACGCATCAAGTTGTCCTCTAGGGAAACATAAAACTGAGAACTTCCAGGATCTCCCTGACGACCACTACGCCCGCGCAACTGTCTGTCCACACGCCGCGAATCGTGACGTTCGGTGCCCACAATTGCAAGCCCGCCAGCCTTTTTCACTTCTTCACTCAATTTAATATCCGTTCCACGACCCGCCATGTTTGTAGCTATGGTTACAATTCCGCTTTTTCCTGCTTCGGCAACAATATCTGCTTCACGTTTGTGAAGTTTTGCGTTCAAAACGTTGTGCGGAATGTTACGGATGCTCAACATTCTACTGAGTAATTCTGAAATTTCTACCGAAGTTGTACCGATCAAAACGGGTCTTCCAGCTTTCGAAAGTGCTACAACCTCTTCACCAACTGCGTTGTATTTTTCACGCTTTGTTTTATAGATTTTATCTTCACGGTCATGACGTGCTATTGGTCGGTTGGTTGGAATTTCAACCACATCCAGTTTATAGATTTCCCAAAGCTCGCCAGCTTCTGTTACTGCTGTACCCGTCATACCCGAAAGTTTGCGGTACATACGGAAGTAATTCTGAAGTGTTATGGTTGCAAAGGTCTGGGTCATTGCTTCAATTTTCACATCCTCTTTCGCTTCAATCGCTTGATGAAGTCCATCACTATAACGGCGACCATCCATTATACGGCCGGTTTGTTCGTCAACAATCAACACTTTGTTTTCCATTACTACATACTGGTCGTCTTTTTCAAAAAGTGTGTATGCTTTCAAAAGTTGATTCATGGTGTGGATACGTTCGCTTTTAACGGAAAAATCACGAAAAAGCTCTTCTTTCTGTGCAACCTCTTCTTCTTTTGAAAGCCCTTTTTCTTCAATTTTGGCAATTTCAGTACCAATTTCTGGCATTACGAAGAAATCCGGATCCCCTTCACCAGAAAGAAAATCAACACCTTTGTCAGTCAGTTCAATCTGGTTGTTTTTTTCGTCTATAACAAAATAGAGTTCGGCATCAACCTTTGGCATTTCACGGTTGTTGTCGCTCATATAGTGGTTTTCAGTTTTCTGGAGAATTTGTTTTACCCCTTCTTCCGAAAGATATTTTATCAAAGCTTTGTTTTTCGGCAAACCTCGGAAAACGCGTAGCAGTTGGAAACCACCTTCTTTTTGGTCACCTTCCTTTATAAGCTTTTTCGCTTCTGCTAAAACTCCAGTTAGGTATTTTTTCTGAACCTCAACAATATTGCTGATTTTTGGTTTTAGCTCGTTGAATTCATGGCGATCACCTTCGGGAACAGGACCGGAAATAATCAATGGTGTACGTGCATCATCAATCAAAACCGAATCCACCTCATCCACGATGGCGTAGTGGTGCGGGCGCTGAACAAGGTCGTCAGGAGCGTGCGCCATATTATCACGCAAGTAATCAAAACCAAATTCGTTGTTGGTGCCGTAAGTAATATCTGCTAAATAAGCTTTTCTACGTGCTGCAGAGTTTGGGCGGTGGTTGTCAATACAATCCACGGTCATTCCATGAAATTCGAACAAGGGAGCCATCCACGCGCTGTCACGTTTTGCAAGATAATCGTTCACGGTTACAAGGTGAACACCGTTTCCAGCAAGTGCGTTGAGGTACATGGGTAGTGTTGCCACCAAAGTTTTACCTTCACCCGTTTGCATTTCTGCAACTTTTCCTTCGTGAAGTGCAACCCCGCCTATAAGCTGAACGTCGTAATGAACCATATCCCAAGTAATGGGTTTTCCGGCCGCATCCCAAGAGTTTTTCCAAATGGCTTTGTCGTCCTCAAGGCTTACGTAATCTTTTTCAGCAGAAATCTCGCGGTCGAAAGGACTTGCAGTAACAGTAATAGTTTCGTTGTCTTTGAAACGTTTTGCTGTTTCTTTCATAACGGCAAAAGCTTCGGGAAGTATTTTGGTAAGCGTTTCTTTTTCAATCTCGTAACGATCGTCCTTCAGTTTGTCAATCTGATTGTAGTAGTCTTCTTTCTTGTTGATATCGTCTTCGTCTTCTGATTGTTTTTCAAGGGAATCAATTTGATCCTGAACATCCTTTTGGGCATCTTTTATTTCTTTTCTGAAATAATCTGACTTTGCGCGAAGTTCATCGTGAGAAAGTTTTTCAATAACCGCTTCGTGTTTTTTTACTTCATTTACTAATGGCTGAATCTCGCCAATGTCTTTTTTTGATTTATCGCCTACAAAAACTTTTAGTACGTTATCTAATATTCCCATGATGTTTTAATTTATTTTGAAATGCTGCTGTGCAGCACTTTTTGTCAATTTTATTTATTGTCTGTTCGAGCGCAGTCGAGAACTTTATGATTCTTCTCAGCTATTAGTGCTAGCTCAGACAGTATATAGCTATTATTTCAATACTTTTTAAATAAAAAAAAGCCTCATAAAAGAGACTTTTTATATTATTTTAAATGTTTCCCAAAACCTTGGGATTAATATTCATCCTCGTTCCAGAGATAATCGTCGTCTGTTGGGTAGTCTGCCCAGATCTCTTCAATAGAGTCATAGGAGTCTCCCTCATCTTCAATTGCCTGAAGGTTTTCCACTACTTCTAGTGGAGCACCGGTCCTGATCGCATAATCAATCAATTCGTCCTTGGTTGCGGGCCAGGGTGCATCACTTAAATAGGATGCTAATTCTAATGTCCAGTACATAGCACTTTAGGTTTTAATTTTCTGCAAAAGTAATTTTTTAGATCAAAAAGTCAAGAAAAATCTAAATTATTTCTGCTATATTTTAAAGAACTTGTGTAAAAACCTGAAAATCAGTTGTTTTTAATTTATGCTTTGGAAGAAATTTACAGCTTCTTTGGAATCCATTGCGTCTCTTCCGCGTTGGTGTCTTTGGACAACTTTCGTGCCAGCACAAAGAGGTAGTCAGATAGTCGGTTTAAGTATATTAAAACCTGCTCGTCAATGGGCTCATTTTCATTTAAAAGCGTGGTTCTGCGTTCTGCACGGCGGCAGACGGTGCGGGCTATGTGACAATATGACACGGTAGTGTTTCCGCCAGGCAAAATGAAATGGGTCATGGCTGGCAGGACATCGTTCATTTTGTCCATTTCGGTTTCCAAAAGCGTGATGTCTTCCGCATCTATTTTTGGAATGTTTAGGCGTTCCTTTCCGTTTTTAAGTGTGGCTTTCGCCGGATCTGTGGCCAAAATGGCGCCAAGAGTGAACAACCTATCTTGAATATGCGCCAATATTTTTTTGCTGTGCAAATCTATTTCTTGCGTACGAATCAACCCAAGATATGAATTAAGCTCGTCCACCGTTCCATAACTTTCAATGCGTATGTTGTGTTTGGGAACGCGAGTGCCTCCGAAAAGCGCAGTAGTTCCTGCATCGCCGGTTTTGGTATATATTTTCATTATAGGTGTATGGTTTTAGGGGTGAGGTGTGTGGTTTTGGACAAATTTACAAATAACTGATTTAAAATGCCGAAAGGTATTTTATTTTCACTACCACTAAAAACTGCGATTGGATGCTGAGACTGTCTATTCCTTTTGTTCACTTTCCTTCTCCCGTTCCTTTTTTCGTTCGTAATAACTACTTCGGAAATTCTTGTTCCTACGTTCCCTTTGATTGGTAGCGTTGCGCTTATTCCAGAAATAAAGAATGGCAAGCAGAAGTAAGCCGCCAATAATTAAAACGATGGGGTTTGAAAGGTCAAGATTCATAGTTCAAAGATAAAATACGAAAGGGGAAATACGAAATGTATTTTTTTAATTAAAGAAAGAAGCGTATTAAAAATGGGTAATTTTCACTATTAACTACTAACTACTAACTACT
>JAGQYZ010000202.1:0-359 GCA_020435865.1 Aequorivita sp.
AAACGCTTAGCACTGGACGTGGTGTGTATTTCATGACGTGGAAGGTCTGAAAAATTTAATGGGTGGTAAGGAAGCTTTTGCCTCAAAACTAGATGCCGTTTTTACCGCTGCCCCAACATTTGACTTTTCCTATTACGGTGTACAGATTCATGAAATAACCGAGATGCTTATTGCCAATATGGGTCAATATGCGCATGGAAACCAGCCCATCCAGCATATGCCTTATTTGTATTGTTACGGTGCGCAGCCGTGGAAAACGCAATATCACGTTCGGGAAATTATGGACAAGCTCTACACACCAAACCCCGACGGACTTTGTGGTGATGAAGATAATGGGCAAACTTCGGCATGGTATGTTT
>JAGQYZ010000202.1:374-5074 GCA_020435865.1 Aequorivita sp.
TCCCGTAACGCCCGGAACGGATGAATATGTTTTGGGTTCACCGCTTTTCAAAAAGGTTATCTTAAAATTGGAGAGTGGAAAAACCTTCACCATTTCTGCACCCAACAATACTTCGGAAACACGCTATATAGAAGAAGCTACGCTTAATGGAAAACCGTATTCCAAAAACTTTTTGAAATACAATACCATAATGGAGGGCGGCAATTTGAATTTTAAAATGAGTTCGCAGCCTAACAAAAACCGAGGAATTACGCCCAAAGACGCCCCCTACTCTATGAGTTCTGAATTAAAATAATACAATACCAATAAAAAAAATCATAAAAAATTTGCGCAACCAATCAGTTGCGCTTACATTTGCAACTGATTGGTTGCTTAAATTTAAATCCATATTTATGAAAAGAGATATATTCCAAGCGATTGCAGATCCTACCCGACGGGCAATTTTAGTGCTCATTGCCAGTCAGGCGATGACCCCCAATGCACTGGCAGAACAATTCCACTCAACGAGGCAGGCAGTTTCTAAACATATTAAAGTACTAAATGAGTGCGATTTATTAGACGAAGAAAAAGTGGGTCGGGAAATATACTACCAATTAAAAATCGATAAAATGAAAGAAATAGACCAGTGGCTGGAACAATTCCGTAAACAGTGGGAAAGCCGTTTTAGTCAATTGGATCAAATATTAATTAATTTAAAACCTAAAAAAAATGAAAAATGAACTTTTAATGGATTTTTCCGTAAACAAGGAAACCGCTACCATAAACGTAACCCGCGAGTTCGCGGCAGATCAGCCAACAGTTTGGGCTGCATGGACACAAGCCAAAATTTTGGACCAATGGTGGGCACCAAAACCGTGGAAATCGGTTACTAAAAGTATGGAATTTAAGGAAGGTGGTCGCCGTTTGTACGCAATGGTTGGACCGGAAGGTGAGGAACATTGGTCGTTAGCAGACTTTACCTCCATATCGCCAAAGGATAATTTTAAACACCTCTCTGCATTTTGTGACAGTGAAGGCAATATATCACCCGAAATAAAAGGTTCACACTGGAATGTTGATTTTTCTGAAAAGGATGGTATCACAACGGTAACCGTTACTATAAAACACGATACTTTAGAAACTTTGGAACAATACATTAAAATGGGCTTTAAGGAAGGATTTACAATGTGTTTGGGCAATCTTGATGAAGTTTTGCGCACTTTAAAATAATTTTTTTCGAACATTATAAAACTGATTTTGAACCAACGGAAATTAGTAATTTATATACCTCTTTTATTAACTCTTACACATTATGAAAAACAAAATTCTATTCATTGTTTGTCTTTTATTCGGCTTAATGTTTATTAATGCCGGACTCAACAAATTCCTTAATTATATGCCTATACCAGAAGATATGCCCGAAGATATGATGAAACTTTTCGGTGCTTTTATGACCATTGGCTGGTTAATGCCTTTAGTGGGATTTGCAGAAATAGTGGGCGGCATCCTATTCATTATCCCTAAAACCAGAGCGCTTGGTGCCGTAGTTATTTTTCCGGTAATGGTTGGGATTATGTTGACCAATCTGGCCGAACCTTCCGGTTTATACATTGCCTTGCCTTTATTTGCCGTAAACCTTTGGGTTATTTATGAAAACAGGCATAAATATGCACCTATGATAACTAAATAAACAGAATACTATGAATACAAAAATCACCGTAGAAAACACCGTAAATGCTGAACCCAAAAAGGTTTGGAAATATTGGAACGAACCTGACCATATAAAACAATGGAACTTTGCCAGCCCAGATTGGCATTGTCCAAAAGTCAGCAACGACCTGCGCGTGGGTGGTAAACTCTCTTCCCGAATGGAAGCCAAAGACGGCAGTTTTGGGTTTGACTTTAATGTTATTTATGATGAAGTGGAGCCGCAAAAAAAAATAAGCTATACCATGGAAGATGGCAGAAAGGCTACGACCACTTTTGAGTATCTAAATGGCAAAACCAAAGTAACAACCTCCTTTGATGCCGAATCCGAAAACCCCTTGGAAATGCAGCGCGGTGGATGGCAGGCAATTTTGGATAATTTTAAAAAGCACACAGAAAATAATTGATTCTAATTAAGATAGCAATTAGGTTTTACGCATAGTTTTCTAAAATTCTAAGAAACTGTATTTAACTATATTTACAGTTATGATTGCATTTTCAAAAGTATTGCGCGCAAAAAAGTATTGCCTCGTAATTGTATTGGTTTTAATAGCCTCTTGTAAAGACAAGCCATTTTCTGATGAAGCAGTAGCTGATAAGCCAAAAAGCTCAGCTACTTCCATCGTGCTACTTGGAACCATACAGGATGGTGGCTCCCCGCACATTGGGTGTAAAAAGGATTGCTGTAAAAACCTCTTTGACCATCCTGATGCTGATAGACAAGTGATTTCCGTGGGATTGTTTGACAGCTCCACTAAAAAGAAATACCTATTTGATGCCACACCAGACATTACAACCCAAATGAAAGCATTAAAAAACTTTGGTGCGCAAAGTGAAAACGAACTTGCGGATGGTATTTTTTTGACCCACGCCCATATTGGCCATTACACAGGCTTAATGTATTTGGGCAAAGAAGCAACAAATTCAAAAAACATCCCGGTTTATGCAATGCCAAGGATGAAGGCTTTCCTTGAAAACAACGGGCCTTGGAGCCAGCTTGTAACACTGAACAATATTGCATTAAAACCTTTGGAAAATGAAATTCCAGTACAACTCTCCAACGAAATTCAAGTTACTCCTGTTCTTGTGCCGCTTCGGGATGAATATTCCGAAACGGTGGGTTATGTTGTAAAAGGGCCAAACAAAAGTGCCCTGTTTATTCCGGATATTGACAAATGGGAAAAGTGGGACAAAAATATCATTGAAGAACTAAAAAAAGTAGATTATGCCTTTTTGGATGCCACCTTTTATAGCGGCGAAGAAATAAGCGCACGCGATATTTCTGAAATCCCCCACCCTTTTGTTATTGAAAGCTTGGAACGTTTTAATGACCTAAGCCCAAATGAAAAAAGTAAAATAGTTTTTATTCACTTTAACCACACAAATCCGTTGATTAATAGCAACAGCAAGGAAACCAAAAACGTACTGCAACATGGCTTTCGGATTGGGCGGATTGGGGATGTTTTTGGGTTGTAACTTTTATAAAAGTAAAATTTTAATTTACTATATTTCTACAATAGAAAATCTAACCTTCAATTTATATATATGAAAACCATTAAAACAATTTCGTTTGCGTTTATTATTGCTTTCTTTAGTACTTCCTTGGCAGCACAGGAATTTCAGGTGCCACAAAATGTTACTTTGCAAAATGAATCAGACTTCAAAAACTATGAATCTGATGTAGTAAATGCAGTAACTTGGCTAGAAAATACACCAGTAAACCAACAGTCTGCAAAGCGGAAAGAAGTAAATACATTTTTATTGCAATGGATGACAGGAACTCCTACCATATCTATAGATTTGGGGGAATTCCAAACGGGACTAACAGCGGATAATCCTGATTTATTAGTAATGTATTTAGCAGGTTGGAGCAAATTTGCCATAGAAAATCCAGCTGAAAAGGACAATAAGTTAATGTGTAACCTAGCTGCGGTAAAAAGTGTGCTAAATCTTTATTCTAATAATTTAGGCAAGGGAATCTCTAAAAACAAAAAAATTGAGAAATTGCTGAAAATGGACGAAAGTAAATTGCAGGCTTACGTTCAAAAAGAAATTAAATAGTAATTTACTCTAAATAAAAAAGCCCACAACTTATGGAGTTAGTTGTGGGCTTTTTTTATATCATTCATTAGTATAATCGTCATAGTTATTAGCCTAACAGTCAATAGTGTTTGTTAAACAGTAAAGATTACTAGTCTTATTGTCAATGTTATTAGTCTAAAAAACAGATTTATTAATCAAATTATCAATATAGTTAGTCAAATGGTCAATACAATTAGTCTAAACGTCAATTTTATTAGTTAAATAGTCAACAGTATTGATATAAAAAGTAGTTATATGAGTCTAACGGTCAATACTATGAGTCTAACGGTCAATACTATTAGTCTAACTGTCTATTAAATTACCAAATAATAGATTTAAACTTTCACTACAAAAAATTCACCTTCATAAAAAAACCGCAACCCTCTCAGGTTGCGGTTTTTTATTAATCTATTTCTAGAAGCTTACTTTACTTCTTCGAAGTCAACGTCTTCAACATCGCTGTTTTCCTCTCCGTTTGAAGAAGCATTGCCAGCATCCTGGGAAGCATCACCAGCTGGAGCGCCTTGCTCTGCCTGGGCTTTGTACATTTCTTCAGAAGCAACTTTCCAAGCTTCGTTTATTTTATCCAAAGCAGGTTGAATGGTTGCAACATCTTTAGATTCATACGCTTTTTTAAGTTCTTCCAAAGCCTCTTCAATTGGCTTCTTTTTATCGTCAGATAATTTTTCACCAAATTCTTTCAGTTGCTTTTCAGTCTGGAAGATCATTGCGTCTGCTTCGTTCAGTTTTTCAACTTTTTCTTTCGCAGCCTTATCGCTTTCGGCATTTGCCTCGGCATCTGCTTTCATCTTTTTAATTTCCTCTTCGGTCAATCCAGAAGAAGCTTCAATACGGATGTCTTGCGTTTTGTTGGTAGCCTTATCTGTAGCGCTTACTTTAATGATACCGTTGGCATCAATATCAAACGTTAC
>JAGQYZ010000203.1 GCA_020435865.1 Aequorivita sp.
TAAATAATCCTGTTACTAATAAAATAAAGTTTAGTTTTTTCATAATTCTAATATTTTGAATTTAGTTTATACCTTCAAAGCAAAGAATTAGATTAGTAAGTTGTATGAAAAATGCAGAGAGCTAAAATTATCTTGCAGTAAATAGTTATAATATGATCTCGATTATTTCTTAGCGTGCAGTAAAAGGCCTATTTCCTGCAGGGAATGAAATGACTTATGAAATAAATTCCCTAACTGTTTTTAGATTTTTTTTTGAAACAGGAACTTGAATGTTATTATTTAAGTTTAAGAATGGAGCCTCTGAGGTATTTAATTCTTTGGCGGTATCCATATTTACAATTGCTTTTCGATGAACTCTTAAAAATGGCTTTTGCAGTTTTTCTTCCAATGCTTTTAAGGTGCTACGCATAGAATATGATTTTCCATTAGTTAAATGAACTTTAGCACAGTAATCATCCGCTTCAATCCAAATAATTTCTTGAATGGGAATAATTTTTCGTTTGTTGCCAATCTTAATATTAAGGATAGTGGTTTTATCGTTTATTTCGGCCTTAAGCTTATCGTATAGCTCTAGATTGTTATCTTTTAATTCTGAAAGGGTTTGGACTTGAATCTGAAGTTTTTCATTAAGAAAGTAAAAATGAAGAATGATAGCAATAGCGATATACCCCAAAGTAAAAATAGGGGCTTTCTGAAAAATATAAAAAGGAATGTAGTTGCTTAATAATATATTAATGGAAAATAATTCTGCATCAAAATAAAGCTGAATACAGGAAATAATAACAATAATTACAGCAACCAGGGCAATAATAAACCCAATGTATTTTATAAAAAATCCAAAAGTATAATTTTTAACAAAGGCTTTTTTCTTTACATATTTCATTAGGAAAAAACCGAATAGCATCCATATAATCCATCGATAAGCTTGATTTTTAAGGATATAAAAGAAGGAAACTCCTTGGGCAAGATCAAACCGTTTTATATAAAATAATTGCTGAAAAGTTTCAAAAGCAATCGCCATTACCAATAATAAAACAATGATAATGGCGCTTCTTCTTTTCATTAGTTTATTTGTTAAATAGTGGGATTGTAAAATTTATTAGTCTCCATTGCTATCCCAACCAATCATAAAATATTTGAAAGGCGCATCATCAGGTATTTGGTTTGCTTCAACTTTTAAATCTAGATTGTAACGAAGTTCTTCTGGAAGACTTTTTTTATCGATGGTTAAATACACATCCGTATCTTTCAGAAATATTACAACTGCATTGATGGTAGTTTCAATATTGTCAATGGTGTAGTTTGCCTTTACATCTTTAAAAGTACTTCCAGAATTTAATCCTTTTTCGGTTTTATAACGTGCATCAAAAACTTGGATATTTGATATTGTTGAATTTGGATCGTTTTCAATATTGGGAGAAAGCAGGAGAAGTTGTTTGCCTCCTTTTTCATAAATTTCAACTTCGCCTTGAGTTTCCAGAGCATTTGGTGAAGAATTTATTTTCACAATGGAATCTTTCGCAAAAATGGAGTCGATCTGCTTGATTTTTATTTCCTTATTTAAGTTTCCTATAGAGCCATTTTTAATTAAAAAGGGGTCGCTGTCTTTTCCACATTGAACAAATAATATTGCTGAAACAGCACTGATAAATAATATCTTTTTCATTTTATTTTTTTGAATTTTTTAATGATTGTTTTTTTAGAATTTTTTTATTTCATCAATTTTCCCAAAATTCCCAAAACACTGCGTATTACTGTTGGGCTGGAAAGTGTTTTTATCCAAGGATTTGAAGTGCTTCGTCGGCTTGATGAACTTCGGCTGGAAGTGGTTTTTCTAGCAGCTTCTTTTTCTTTTTGTGCTTTTTCTTTAGCCTCTTCTTTGTTGGCAATTTCAATTTTTTCGGTCAACATTTCATATGCGCTTTCACGGTCTGTTACCTCGTTGTACTTTGGAATCAATTTTGAAGCTTTTAATAAATCTTTCAATTCAACATCGGTCAAAACATCCATTCGGCTCATAGGAGCGCGAAGCATTGTTCTTGCCAATGGCGTTGGGATTCCTTTTTCGTTCAATGCGCTTACCAATGCTTCTCCAATTCCCAAAGCCGTCAAAACCTCGTCGGTTTTGTAATA
>JAGQYZ010000204.1 GCA_020435865.1 Aequorivita sp.
CAATTTGGAGACGAACACGGACTTGGAATTAACGAAGCTGGAGTTGAAAGTGTTGAAGTAATAAAAGGCCCAGCTTCACTACTCTACGGTAGTGATGCGTTGGGTGGTGTATTGTATTTAAATCCTGAAAAGTTTGCACTTTCCGGGGAAACACATGGTGATTTAAGCAGTACTTATTTCTCAAATACTTTAGGAACTTCAACAAATCTTGGCGTAAAAACTTCTGGAGAAAAACTGAAGTTTTTGGCGCGTGGCTCCTATTCTTCTTTTAGTGATTATGAAACTGGGGCAGATTATCGTGTAACCAATTCCCGTTTCAATGAAAAGGATATAAAAACAGGCGTGCAATATTTAGGAACAAAGTTCAAATCCACGTTGCGTTATAATTACAACCGATCCAACATTGGAATTGCTGAAGAAGTTGGCGAACAATCACGTTCAAAGGATTTGGAACTTCCTTTTCAGGAAATAGACAACCACATTCTGAGTCTTGAAAATACTATTTTCTTCAATAATTCAAGTTTAGATGTGAAAGTGGGATATTTATTCAATGATCGTCGTGAATTTGAAGATGATCCAGCAACGGCAGCACTTCGCTTAAAGTTACACACATTTAATTATGATGTAAAATACAACCTGCCTGAGTTGGGAAAATTTGAAACAATTGTTGGCTTACAGGGAATGTTTCAAAACAACAAAAATGATGGAGAAGAAATCCTTATTCCTGATGCAAACACCACCGATATTGGACTTTTAGCAACCTCTCACTATCATATGGAAAAAATAGATTTACAAGCAGGAATCCGTTTTGACACTCGGAAAATAGAGAGTGATGGTGCCCGAAACCCTTTCGATGCAAATTATATTCAAGCATTAAATAAAACTTTTACAAGTTTTACTGCAGCCCTTGGTGCAAAAATGGATTTAGTTGAAAATCTTTCTGCTCGTGTAAATTTGGCAAGCGGATTTAGAGCTCCCAACTTAGCAGAGCTAACTTCAAATGGCGTGCACGAAGGTACAAATCGATATGAAAAGGGAAACGCAAATCTAACCAACGAACAGAATTTCCAAGCTGATGTTTCCATGGAATACAGGAACAAGCATATTGAAGTCTTTGCAAACGGTTTTTACAATGCCGTGAATAATTATATATTTATTTCACCCACTGATGAAGCAATAGATGATACGCCAGTTTATGATTATCTACAAAATAATGCAACGCTTTATGGTGGCGAATTTGGTTTTCACTTGCATCCGCACCCATTAGATTGGCTTCATCTTGAGAGCAGTTTTGAAACCGTTACCGGAAAACTAAACAATGATAATTATTTACCTTTAATTCCTGCAAATTCACTTCGGAATACATTCCGTGTTGAATTGAACGATGGAAAAACGCGAAAATTTAGCTCAGCCTTTATAACGCTTGAAAGCACATTTGACCAAAAAAATGTAAGCAATTTTGAAACGAGAACTGGCGGTTATTCGCTTTTGAGCGCAGGAATTGAAAGCAGCTTTCAACTTCAAAAAGTGTTGCTGAAAATTGGTTTGAACGGAACTAATCTAACCAATAAAGAATATATTTCGCATCTATCAAGATTTAAACCAGAAGGTATTTTTAATATTGGACGAAGTATAAACGTGAATTTAAAAATAGAAATCTAAAAAAGAAAAGCCCCGTTCGGGGCTTTTTTTTATTCGTTTGCTCTAACTTCAATAACTTGTGGTGTAGGCTGCTTTTTCCAAACAAAAGTGTAAAGCCACATTAAGGTAAAAGTTGGAATAACATCTGTGAATGGCAATAGTTCCTCTAAGAATACTAAGACAGAAGCTATCTTTCCTTCGGTTCCTTTATACATATCGCTCATTTTTTTTGCTGCAAATGGAGCCCATAGTATATCCAAAAATGGACCTATAACTGGAATTGTCATTGTAACCATGCCGACAACATCATAAATAATACCTCGACGTAATAGTTTATATTTTTCGCTTTTCATTTTTCGTTGTGTTTAATTTTCTTTATAAATAAATCAAAAAACATTCCAAAAAAATAATTATGCTAAATCACTACTTATTAATTTCAGAAACTCATTTCGTGTTTCAATGGCTTCAAACTGACCACGGAAACCTGAAGTTGTAGTCACACTATTTTGTTTTTGAACCCCGCGCATCATCATGCACATATGCGAAGCTTCAATAACAACAGCCACTCCTTTGGGTTTCAGTGTATTATTAATACATTCCAGAATATCATGCGTAAGCCTTTCCTGAACCTGAAGTCTACGAGCAAAAACATCTACTATTCTGGGTATTTTGCTTAAACCAACAATATAACCATCAGGAATATAGGCAATATGTGCTTTACCGAAGAAAGGAAGAATATGATGTTCACACAAAGAGTAAAGTTCAATATCCTTAATGATAACCATATCGTGATAAGCCTCTGCAAACATAGCGCTTTTCAATATTTCCGAGGGATCTTGGCAATTGCCAGATGTTAAAAACTGCATTGCTTTTGCAGCTCTTTCTGGGGTTTTTAATATTCCTTCACGGGAAACGTCCTCGCCAATTGTATTTAAAATATTGCTGTAATTATCAATTAAACTGTCGGTTACAGGTTGGTCATATTCTTCAAAGTATCTATATGATGACATTTTTTTTGTTTAAAAGGTAGAAAACAAAAATAAACCGATAAGTTGAAATAAAAACAATATACCCCATCAGATTGCATGATAGCACTATAAATAGTACTTTCACGGTTTAAATTTTTGCAATGATAGAGGCCCAAAACATTCACAAATATTACGACAATCTCCACGTTTTAAAAGGTGTCGACCTTCATATAAAAAAAAGTGAAATTGTTTCCATCGTAGGTGCTTCTGGTGCTGGAAAAACTACATTACTACAAATTTTAGGAACTTTGGATGCTTTTGATGCTTTCAAAAGTAAATTAATACTAAACAATGTAGATGTAGGTTCCCTTTCGGGTAAAAAGTTAGCAAAATTCAGAAATGAACATTTGGGATTTATTTTTCAGTTTCACCAATTATTGCCTGAATTTACTGCCCTTGAAAACGTCTGCATTCCTGCTTTTATAAAAAACACACCAAAAACCGAAGCACTAAAAAAAGCAAAAGAACTACTATCCTTTTTAGGGCTTTCGCATCGCGAAGACCACAAACCTAATGAGCTTTCTGGCGGAGAACAACAACGTGTGGCCGTAGCTCGCTCATTGATAAACAATCCGGCAATTATCCTTGCTGACGAACCAAGCGGAAACCTAGATACCGAAAGTGCCGAAAATCTGCACAATCTATTCTTTAAATTACGTGATGAATTTGGACAAACTTTTGTTATAGTAACTCACAACAAAGAGCTTGCAAATATGGCAGATAGAAAATTGGTTATGCAAGATGGAGTAATTATGAGATAAATTCCAAAATTTAAGATCCAAATTTCAAATAAATTTCAAATGAATTTCAAAAATTCACTGCGCATGAATAAAAGTGAATTAAAAGCATTCCTTGACGAAAAAGTATTACTATATAACAATCCCAATTTTATTGAATCTGACCCAATTCAAATTCCGCATTTATTCACTTTAAAAGAAGACATTGAAATTGCTGGGTTTCTCGTGGCCACAATTGCCTGGGGAAACCGAAAAAGCATTATCACTAATGGACACCGATTGATGGAAATTATGGGCAGTTCACCATTTAATTTTGTAATGAATTTTTCAGAAAAAAATTCGAAATCATTTTCTTCATTTGTGCATCGAACTTTTAATAGTGAAGACTTGGTTTACTTTTTAAAAGCACTTAAAAATATTTATAAAAATCACGGTGGATTGGAAAACATTTTTGCAAAGCATGCTGAAAAAGATTCGATGCAAACCGCAATTCATCATTTCAAAAAAACGTTTTTTGAATTGCCACATTTTCCCAGAACCCAGAAACACATTAGCGATCCTTTAAAAAATTCGGCAGCAAAACGAATAAATATGTTTCTTCGCTGGATGGTCCGCAATGACAATGCAGGTGTAGATTTTGGCATTTGGAAAAGCATCTCCTCTTCCCAACTTTCCTGTCCATTGGATGTTCACAGTGGAAATGTTGCAAGAAAACTTAATCTGCTTAATCGAAAACAAAACGATGGTAAAGCTTTGGCTGAGTTGGATAGATCACTTCGAAAGCTAGATGCAAAAGATCCTGTAAAATATGATTTTGCACTCTTCGGATTAGGGGTTTTTGAAAAATTTTGACCTATACATTAAGCCATTTTTCTTTCATTTTATAGTTTTATCAAATTTTTATAAATTATTGTACATTTACGTTTAATCCTTAAACACCGATTATTTTTCGTTTTAAGAAAAGGGAAGAAAGCCTTGATAACACCACAATTTCCTTATGATGAACAAGAACGTTTGGCCGCAGTCAGGTCATATAACTTATTGGATACACTGCCCGAAAAAGATTTTGATAACATAACTGCATTAATCGCAACAATTTGTGATGTGCCAATATCTTTGGTTACGCTTCTGGATGCGGATCGTAATTTTTTAAAATCGCATTACGGCATTAATTTTAATGAAACACCGCGCAACATCTCTTTCTGCAGCCATGCTATCTTAGAGGAATCAAATATCTTTATTGTTGAAGATGCTAGAAAAGATGAACGCTTTAAGGACAACCCGCTTGTAAAGGATATGCAAGCTGTTTTTTATGCAGGTGTTCGTTTGGTAAATTCTGAAGGTTATCCATTAGGCACACTTTGCATTTTTGATACCAAACCCCGAACGCTTACAAAGTCTCAAAAAAAAACGCTTATTGCAATGGCATACCAAGTTGTGAATCTATTTGAAGCCAGGAAGCATAACAGAATGTTGTTGTCAGTTCAGCAAGAACTCAAAGAAAAAAACGAAGAGCTCAAAAATTTTGCTGGTATTGTTTCACACGACATGAAAATGCCACTGGCAAACATGATCATAACTTCAGATATGCTTCGTAGTAAATATGGTTCTATTTTGGATGAACAGGGAAAGAAATATTTAGAATACATAAAGCAATCTTCTTTTACCTTAAGCGAATACATCACAGGGCTTTTAGAACATTATGAAAGTGATAAAACAGCTTCCCTGACCGGTGAAGTTTTTGATAGCACCGACCTTTTGGAAGAAATAATTGAACTGTTGAACATCAATATTGATTGTGAGATATACCTTCCCGAAAAAAATATTGAAATGCACGCCAATAAGGCTGCTTTAGAGCAAATTATATTAAATTTAGTAAGCAATAGTTTAAAATATAATGACAAGGAAAGAATAAAAATAGATATTGAATGTACCGAAAAAAACGGTTTTTATCTTTTTTTAATTTCTGACAATGGCATGGGGATTCCAAAAGATAAACTCTTACATATTTTTGATCTTTTTGCTACTACAGGAATGCCTGACAGAAATGGAAAAAAAGGCAATGGAATTGGGCTATCCACTGTTAAAAAGCTTGTAACAAAACTTGGTGGCGAAATTGAAGTTTCTTCAGAATTGGGGAAAGGAACAACCTTTCAATTCAACATTAAAAAAAATTGAAAATGCATTCTTTATAAGCCAATGAAAGAATAATGGGTTTTCAATAGAGAAATGGCTGTAATTACATTCCATTTTTTATCTTTGGGCAATATTTAAAGGAATGCAGTTTAAACATCCAGAAATTCTTTACGCCCTTTTTCTACTGCTCATCCCAATATTTATTCATCTTTTTCAACTTCGGCGTTTTCAAAAAGTAGATTTTACCAATGTTGCTTTTCTGAAAAAAGTAACTATCCAAACCCGTAAAAGTTCGCAGCTAAAAAAATGGCTCACTTTGTTGATGCGTTTATTGGCGCTTGCTGCTATTATCATTGCTTTTGCTCAACCCTTCACAGCTTTAATAACCGCTTTAAACTCCAAAAAGGAAACTGTGGTTTATGTTGATAATTCCTTCAGTATGCAAGCCAAAGGTGCCAAAGGGCCAATCTTGGAGCGTACTTTGCAGGATTTATTTGATAAATCTGGTGGAA
>JAGQYZ010000205.1 GCA_020435865.1 Aequorivita sp.
TTCAAAAACCCCATTAAGTGAAGAAGACCGTGAATGGAAACGAGGATGATAAATGCAATTTTCATTCAAAATACTTTTTATGAGTTCAGTTTTAAAAATCCCAAGCCAACCCAATGCCGAAAGAGATATAATTGAGCTTTAGGCCAGTAGCCACATTTTCAATTTCCACATCCCGAGAAAGAGAGCGGTAACGCAGCATAGGTCGTAAAGAGAGGTTTGAAGCAAACTCATAATCAACACCAGCTGCAACTTGCCAACCAAAGCCATAGCCGGTGTCTTCAGAAATATCGCCTGCATTATTTTCCAATAGTATGTGGTTATAGATGGCACCCGCACTTCCCACATAAGAAAATGCAGAAGTACCTATAGATCGAATAATCTGGAAACCAAATGTAAAACCCGTTTCCTTCAAGGTGAAATCTTCATTAAAATAACTATCCTCACCTTTAAATTGGTTTAGACCCCAGCCAGCATATACAGACAAATGGGGCATTATTTTATATGCGCCAGTAAGTTCAAAACCGAAACCTACTTTGGCATCCGTATTTCCTAAATCATTGGTTAAAAAACTTAGACCTGGTCTAAACTCAACTGACCATTTTTCTTGTGCTTTCATATTATTAAAGGAAAACACCAGAATTGCCAAAACAAGTAAACAATTGTATTTTTTCATAGTGTTTGGATTTTACTGAAACACTATTCAAAATTAACTTTGAAATAAATCTTTTACAATGACAGAAATCAGTTTAAATTTCTTTATCAATAACTTAAGGCAAATTATTATATGGAAATAGAATTTTTTCTGATATGTAAACGTTTCCACCATTTTATAATTTCATACCATAATACACCTACAATTCCAATTCCAACACTTATTCCCATCTGGTTTAGACCAAGCCTTTCAAATCCAAAAAATTTAGTGAATGGCGGCACAAAAAGAAGTAATAAAGTAATTCCAATCGTAATGCCAACGATGAATGGCACTAGTTTATTTTTATATTTAAAAGTGGTAAAAACAGAATAGACAAAAGAACGGTTTACAAAGGTCAACACAATATTTGCGGTTATGAGCGCCGTAAAGACCATAGTTCGTGTCACGGTTTCATTTGTGCCGTTTTGAACTGCAATTTGATAGACAGAAAGCACCCCCACTGTAATTGCCAATCCTTGAATTATACTGGTGAAAAGTTCTTGCCAATTAAAAAAAGTACTGGAAAAAGGTCTCGGCTTTTGAAGCATAGAATCCTTTTCTATCGGTTCATTTTCATAGACTATCGAACAGGTTGGACCCATTATCAATTCTAACAAAATTACATGGACGGGCGTAAAAATATTAGGATAGACCCAACCCAAAACCAACGGAAAAAATACCGTGAGGATAATAGGTATATGGATTGAAATGATATACTGAATTGCTTTTTTAAGATTAGCATAAATTTTTCTACCCATAGCTACTGCATCAACCATTTTGGAAAGGTCATCATCCACAAGTATCAAAGAAGCAGATTGTTTTGCAATTTCGGTTCCCTTATTCCCCATTGCAACGCCAATATTTGCAGCTTTTAATGCTGGCCCATCGTTTACGCCATCACCTGTCATTGCTACAATGTGGCCCTGAGCTTTTAGAGCATTGATTATTTTAAGCTTTGCTTCTGGAAACATTCGGGCGAAAATATTTTTTTCTGAAGTGATTTTTTGCAGTTGCGAGTCGTTTAAGGAAATAATATCCTGTCCCGAGACCACCTCATCCGATCCTTTGAAGCTTACCTTTTTCGCAATGGCCGCAGTGGTTTCAGCAATATCGCCAGTAATTATTTTTACAGCAATACCAGCATTGTAAAAATCCTGAAATACTTTTGAAATGTTAGCTTTTGGAGGGTCATAAAAAGCCACCAATCCTTTGAATTCAAAACTAAAATCCTGTTGCTTCTTGGGCCATGCTGTTCCTTTAAAATTTGAAATTCCCACTCCCAAAACGCGGTATCCTTCGGCTGCTAAAAAGGTTATTTTCTGTTTTAAATTTTCCTTTTCACTATTACTTAAATTTGAAACCGCTATCATTGCCTCGGGCGCGCCTTTGGCAGCAATAATTCGATTACCTTCAGCATTTTCAAAAATATGGGTCATCATCGGGGGTTTGCCGCCCAATGGATATTCGTGAATCATTTTGAAATTTAGCCTTTCATCATTTGCTACAATCTTTTCATAGAAATTGTGCAGCGATTGCTCCATGGTGTCAAAAGGTATGGGCTCACTAGCCCACATTGCGGTAATAATTAGCGCTTTTTCACTGTTAGAAAGCAATCCTTCAACCGAAGTGATTTTATCTGTTTCCAAAGTATAAACCTTGTCAAGACGCATTTTGTTTTCTGTGATCGTTCCCGTTTTATCAACACAAATCACAGTGGCACTGCCCAAGGATTCAACGGTTTTCATCTGTTTTACGATTACGCCAAGACTCATAAGCCTCCAAGCACCAATGGCCATAAAAGTGGTAAAGGCAACCGGGATTTCCTCCGGCAAGATGCTCATTGCTAGGGTAAGCGCCATTAAAAGGCTGTCCAAAAGACTTCCCGTATTGAAATAATTGATTCCCCAAACCAAAAGAAAGATAATGCTTCCAAGGATCACCATCTTTTTTACAAAATTGTTTATCTGTAGTTCGAGTGTTGATTTCTCGGAAGAAATCTCTTCTATACTTTTTCCTATTTTCCCAACCTTTGTTTGATTACCTATTGCACAAATTTCGGCAATAGCAAGTCCTCCAGCCACTTGGGTTCCCATATAAATTTGGTTGTCCTCAGAATTTGCATCTTTTTCAACAGAGAAAGATTCTCCTGTTAAAATGGACTCGTTTACCGAAAAATCATTAGAATGTACGATAATTCCATCTGCCACGATGGTTGAGCCTTCATCCACCATTAAAAAATCACCAACAACCACGTCTTGACTCATTATTTCAATCACTTCCCCATTGCGGATTACCTTACAATGTGGTTGTGAAAGTTCCTTAAGTTTTTCGAGCGCATTATGGGTTTTTGCGTCTTGATAGAGTGAAATTGCAGCAACTAATAGTATGGCGGCGGCGAGAAAAATGCCGTCACCCATATTTCCTGTAAAAAAATAAAGCGTTGCAGCAATCAAAAGTAAAATAACCATGGGTTCCTTTACCAGGCCTTTTATCGCCGCTACAAAATGGTTTTTCTTTTTTGATTCAAGAATATTTCTGCCGAACTTTTTTCGCGAAGCCAAAACTT
>JAGQYZ010000206.1 GCA_020435865.1 Aequorivita sp.
TTTGAAATGCTTCAATAGCTTCTGGTGTACAAGGCATATTGGCTCCTTCGCCCACGCAAGTACAACCGTTCTTTAAAAGCATATTGGCTTCTTCGCCGTTCAACTCGTTTTGAGTAGCACAAGGAAGGGCAATATCACATTTTACTTCCCAAGGGCGTTTTCCTTCAACATATTTTGCGCCAGTATATTTTTTTGTGTATTCTGAAATTCGGCCACGTTTTTCGTTTTTCAATTCCATAATGAAAGCAAGCTTCTCTGTGTTGATGCCTTCGGAATCATAAATATATCCGGCAGAATCTGAGAATGTAACCACTTTTCCGCCAAATTCAATTGCTTTTTCGGCAGCATATTGTGCAACGTTTCCAGAACCTGAAATAACAACTGTCTTTCCTTTGAAACTTTCGCCTTTGGTAGCAAGCATGTTTTTTGCGAAATACACGTTTCCATAACCTGTTGCTTCAGGACGAATAAGTGATCCGCCATAGGTACGTCCTTTTCCAGTTAGCACACCAGTAAATTCATTACGGATACGTTTGTACTGGCCAAACAAAAAGCCAATTTCACGACCACCAACCCCAATATCGCCCGCAGGAACATCAGTATCTGGTCCAATATGTCTTGAAAGCTCTGTCATAAAGCTTTGGCAAAAACGCATCACTTCGTTATCGCTCTTTCCTTTTGGATCGAAATTGGAGCCACCTTTTCCACCACCCATTGGAAGTGTGGTCAAGCTGTTTTTAAACGTTTGTTCAAATCCTAAAAACTTCAATATACTTAGGTTTACAGAAGGGTGAAAACGCAAGCCGCCTTTGTATGGCCCAATGGCAGAATTGAATTGGATTCTGTATCCTTTGTTTACTTGAATTTCACCTTTGTCATCCGTCCAAGGCACACGAAAAAGTATAGTGCGCTCAGGCTCTACCATACGTTCCAACAGTTTTTTGTTGGCATATTTTTCGTTTTTTTCAATAAAAGGAATTACGGTTTCAGCAACCTCGGTTACCGCCTGAAGAAATTCAGGTTCATTGGGATTGAGTTTTTCGACTTCAGAAATGAAATCCTTTATACTTTGTTTCATTGGTTTTAATTTTATTTTATTTTTAACTAATTACCTTGTAATCAGAGATTTATATTGTTTTTATCAAAAACTTTTTAAAAGATATTTTAAAAAAAACACATTAAAATAAACAATCACATAAGGAAGGCACAAATATAAGCGTTATGATAAAAACAGTGCGCAATTTTTTACAAATTAGCTAAATAGTAGTATTAAATTTCACTGTTAAACATGTTTTTATATATTTGTTGTGTCTCAATCTAAACCCATTTATATAATGAATACCAGAATTTTGCTATTGGTATTTTTCTTGTTGGTTTTCGCGAAGCAAGAAGTTTACAGTCAATTTGGCTTTTCTCACGAGGTGGGTTTAATTACCGGACCCGTAGTTTTCTATTCAGATTTTGGTCAACGTAACAACTTTGAAACCAATGGTAGAAATACTGGTTTTGGCGTTGGACTTATCCATTATATCAATTTTTCATATCGTGCAGATTGTAATTGCTACACGCGCGATAAATACTTTAATGACCACTTTAAGATCCGTAACGAGATTGATTATCACAAAACGAATTTGAAGCATTATGGCCGTTGGGTAGCTCCAGATCAAACATCGCTTTTTGCGGATCAACTTAGGGCTATGAGCGGCAGTACTTCTGTTTTTGAAATTGGTTCACAACTGGAATATTTTCCTTTAAGCATCCGCGATTTTGCTGCAGGTTCTTTTAAAATTGCACCTTTTATGAGCTTTGGCGTGCATTATGTAAGCTATACCTCTGAGGTTACCTCTACTATGGGGCCTTTAAATTCGCCTATATCTACTCCAGATAAATATTATAACTCATTTCAGCAAGGCTCTGCTTCCACTTGGGCTATGGTAGGGAGTGTTGGTATCCGTTATAAGCTAACTCCTTTGAGCGATTTAATGTTGGATAGCCGTTGGGAATATTACTTTACAGATTATTTGGATGGCCTTAACCCTAGCCTTAAAAACAACGGAACTACACCAGTTCCTGAAAACAAGGCAAATGAGTGGATTTATTGGTTGAATATTGGGTATATTTATTATATAGACTAAATAACTTTTAAAACATAAAAAAGGGTCGGATTTTTTTGAATCCGACCCTTTTTTATGTACAATCCTTTTATTGAATTAGCCAATTGCCTGCTTTAAATCTGCAATCAAATCTTCAGCATCTTCTATTCCTACAGAAAGACGGATCAACGAATCCACAACACCTGTTTTTTCACGTTCTTCTTTTGGAATACTGGCGTGCGTCATACTCGCTGGATGCCCAGCAAGACTTTCAACACCTCCTAAACTTTCTGCCAGCGTGAAGATTTTTAGGTTTTCTACTATTTTAATAGCATCTTCATAGTTATTCCCTTTTGTTACAAAAGAAATCATTCCACCAAAATCCTTCATCTGCTCTTTCGCTATTGCATGATTTGGATGGGTTTCAAAACCGGGCCAATATACTTTTTCAATTTTTGGATGCTTGGCCAAATATTCAGCTACTGCCTTTCCGTTTTCGCAATGACGCTGCATACGGATGTGAAGCGTTTTCAAACCACGTAAAACCAAGAAACTATCCTGAGGTCCACAAACAGCACCACTTGCATTCTGAATGAAATAAAGCTTTTCTGCAAGGATTTTGTCTTTTACTACCAAGGCACCCATAACCACATCGCTATGACCGCCAAGATATTTTGTGGCACTGTGCATTACAATATCTGCTCCCATTTCCAATGGCTGCTGCAAATAGGGCGTTGCAAAAGTGTTGTCAACTGCAAGAAGCACCTTGTGTTTTTTAGCAATGGAAGCCGCTTTTTTAATATCAATAATGTTCATCATCGGGTTGGTTGGCGTTTCTACCCAAATGAGTTTTGTTTTATCGTTTACGTATTCTTCAATTTTATCGGCATTTTCCATTCCAATAAAATGAAACTTTATGCCAAATCCTTCAAAAACTTTTGTGAACAACCGATACGTTCCGCCATAAAGATCATTTGTGGAAATTACCTCATCACCAGGCTTCAAAAGTTTCATTACCGCATCAATTGCTGCAAGCCCACTCCCGAAAGCAAGTCCAAATTCACCATTTTCAATACTCGCAAAGGCGCGTTCCAAAGCAGCACGAGTTGGGTTTCCGCTTCGTGAATACTCAAAACCTTTGTGGCCACCTGGAGTAGTTTGTGAGTACGTTGAAGTTTGATAAATTGGCGGCATTACCGACCCATAAGCTGGATCTACATTATGCTGGCCACCGTGTATTGTTTTTGTGTTAAATTTCATAGGAATACTGTAAATTTTAAAGTGAGAATCAACAATCCAAAAACTATATTTTAGGTTTTAATATAACTTTTGCAATAGCTGATTTTAAAGTTATTACTTTTGAAATGCAAATGTAAGAGTTTCGTTTGTGATAGCTAATCATCTATTTCTTTTAACGTATGAATAACAAAATTACGGTCGTGGCTTTAATTGCGCTCATAACTGTGGGCTGTAACCAAGAAAGAGACATCGAATTTTCTTCGGAAAGTTTTACTGAAAAGGAGCTTTCCATTTGCAAAAACAGCAAATGCCCTGAAGTTACGATCAATTATGTGGAGGTTTTTGGTGATGATGCTGTTTCTGAAAAAATAAATAAGAAAATAAAAAACTTCATCTTTACTTCACTTTTAATGGGCGAAGATACCATCCCCAAAGCCAAAACAATCCAAGAAGCAGCAACTGGTTTTATTGAAGTTTATAATGCTGATAAAGCACAATTTCCCGATATGGCCGGGAACTATTTCGCGGAAATTTCAGTGAATGAAATTTACACTTCAAAAGAGCATCTGTGTTTCGAAATGCGCCAATACCTTTTCACCGGCGGAGCACATGGGTACGGAACCACTTCATTTTTAAACATTGATCCAAAAACTGGGGAGGAGCTTACTTCAAAAGAACTTTTCAAAAACAATACAGAATTCACTGCTTTTGCTGAGAAAAAGTTTCGCATACAACAAAAAATTGATAAAGATCAATCAATAAATGAAAACGGTTTTTGGTTTGAGAATGACAAATTCTATTTACCAGAAAGTGTTGGCTTCACTCAGGATAGCTTAATATTTGTCTATAACCAATACGATATTGCAAGCTATGCTGATGGCCCAATTGAAATGAAAATAGGAATGAAAGAGGCAGAGCCTTTCCTCAGTATTCATTAATTTTGAACTATGCAAAAAGTATATTATTTATCAAGTTGTGATACCTGCAAACGTGTAATGGACGAAATAGAAATCCCTTCGTCATTCATAAAACAGGACATAAAAGTACAGGGCATCACTGAAAAAGAACTGGACGAACTTTTTAATCTTACTGATAGTTATGAAGCGCTTTTCAGCCGAAGGGCAAAATTGTACCAAGAGCGCAATTTAAAAGACAAAAATCTTTTGGAGGAAGATTATAAAGGGCTCATTTTAGAACACTACACTTTTTTAAAGCGCCCCGTGATTGTATATAATGATGAAATTTTTATAGGAAGCAGTCCAAAAACCGTTGCTGCAGCCAAAAAATCCATACATAAAAATTGACCAACCAACGCATCATTGCACTTTTGGCAGCAACCACCGCCAGCACTATCTATGGCGTAAACCACACCATCGCCAAAGGCTTGATGCCAGATATAATACAACCCTTTGGCTTTATATTATTGCGTGTATCTGGTGCGGCATTGGTATTTTGGATTGTAAGTTTATTCTTTACTTCAGAAAAAATTGAGCGTCGCGATTGGTTAAGATTTATAGCCTGTGCATTTTTCGGCATGGTCTTAAATATGCTCGCCTTTTTTAAAGGATTGAGCCTTTCAACGCCTATCAACAGTTCCGTAATAATAACACTTTCACCGGTTTTGCTTTTGGTACTTTCAGCTTTTATCTTGCGTGAACGCATTACTTGGCTGAAAAGTATCGGTATATTCTTAGGTCTGGGCGGAGCTTTGATTTTGATACTCTTTGGAATAAAGGAACAACCAAATGCGCCTAATATTCCAGTGGGAAATCTGCTGTTTATTGTAAACGCAACTTCTTATTCCGTCTATTTGATTTTGGTAAAACCGCTAGTTCCAAAATACAGTTCCATCACTTTGATGAAATTTCTTTTTCTCTTTGCGCTATTGATCAACCTACCTATCGGAATTTCAGAATTTGCAGAAGTGGAATGGGCCACACTCCCCTTTGATGCCATTTGGAAACTCACCTTTGTGGTTATTTGCACAACAGTTATGACCTATCTTTTAAATATTTATGCGCTTAAGCAGTTGAGTCCGTCAACCATTGGCGCCTTTATCTATTTACAACCAGTAATTGCTGCTCTCTTTGCAGTACTGGTAGGTGCCGATAGTTTGACAGCCCTACGAATAGGTGCAGCAGCCTTAATATTTTTGGGCGTTTATCTTTCCACGCTAAAACACCCAAAAAAATATATTGATTAAAGATCCTGTGGTCGCTGACTGTACTTTCGGGTGTTTTCTTTGGTAAGAATTCTGAAATCGTCCGTCTTTTCCAAAGCATTGAATTTTTCGTAAAATTTCTTCGGAATTCCGGTTAATTTTCTTTCCGTTAGGTCAATCCAGGCCCCCATCATTTCACAACGGGCACAGTTTTTACCCTTTTCATCATAAAAGTTATGAAGGAATTCAAAATACATCCCATCTTCCGAAAGACCTTTTAATTGCAATGAAACCGTTACAGGCTGTCCGGGAAAAAACTCATGAAAATAATACATATGCTCATAAAACGCCACCGGGCCTAAATTGTATTCTGCCAAATGCCTTTGGTCCATACCGTTCTCCAGCATAAAACTCATTCGGGTGTGGCTCATATAGTCTATATAGGCACTATTGCGC
>JAGQYZ010000009.1 GCA_020435865.1 Aequorivita sp.
GATACTGTTTTGTAACTTAATGTATCCATTTAGTTTTTTGTCAATCGTTAATAAATCATTGTTTTCTCACCCTAAAACAAAACGAATTTTGTCTAAGAGGGGTGCAAATGTAGTGTTATTTATTTGAAAAGCAAGGGGTGGGAAATAAATTTTCATTGAAAAAAGACCGTTTGTTTCTACATGCTCAGCACAGATTGCTGAAAGAATAAAGAACGCAGAGTAAGACTGAAAAATTCAGTTTCGATTTCTATTTTTGTTTCATTTTTAAAAGATTATTCCTTCACAAACTTTTTCAAAGCCACATTGTTTCCGGAATACAACTGCACAAAATAAACTGCTGAAGCAAGGCTAGAAACATCCACATTTGGGGAAACGCTATCTAGATCTAGATGCATAATGCGGCTTCCTGTAACGTTGTAAATGTTTACTTGATTAATAACCTGGTCTTGGCTGTTAATCTGTAATATATTTTTTACTGGATTTGGGTAGATCGTAATATCGGAGGCAAAAGAGTTTTCCTCGATACCTAAAGTTGAATTGTGTTTTACAATCCAATAATCGTAACCTCCTCTTGAGTTTTCTGTTTTATCTCCAGAGATATTAGAATCTGAAGACCCAAATATTATAAAATCCCCGTCAGTTGTTTGTATTGAACCTCCACCAAATTCGTATTCATCACCCCCAATTGTATTTTGCCATTCAATAATGCCAACATTATTAAGTTTTACAAACCAAAAATCTGAATGTCCTAACGAATTTTCTGTTTTATCGCCAGAAATATTTGAACTTGAATTTCCAGAGACTAAATAACCTCCATCCGCACTTTGAGATATTGTGCCTAAACTTTCGCTATTTGCGCCTCCAATTGTATTTTGCCAAATAATAGTACCAGTTTCATCTAGTTTTAAAATCCAATAATCAAAAGATCCATTTATAGCGTTTTCAGTTTTGTCTTCAACAGCGTCAGAATCTGAGATACCTGCCACAATATATCCGGCGTCAGTTGTTGTACTTATTTTTGGTTTCAAATCAAGATTATTACCTCGTATTGTTTTATCCCAAACTTGATTACCAGAAGCATCAATTTTTAATATCCAATAGGGATTATTTTGGCTCTGAAAAATGATCAAATCGGAACTTAAAATAAATCCTCCATCTAAAGTCTTTGCAACACCATAAACATTACACGCAAAATTATAGTCCGTAGAACCGTATGATTTTTGCCAAACAATAGCACCAGTAGCATCTAATTTTAGAACCCAAGCATCAGGTAGACCATTTCTGCTAACCGTACGATCACCAGATTCTGCCGAGCTAGAGCGCCCAGTTACTAAATAACCACCATCATCTGTTTCAACTGCTGATACTGGCTCATCGCTACGATTTCCACCATAGGTTTTTTGCCATTGTATATCACCATTCGAGTCTAATTTTAATATCCAATAATCCAATTCTCCTCTGGAATCTTCAGTTTTATCACCAGAGATACCAGAATTGGAAGCCCCTCCAATAATATACCCTCCGTCAGTTGTTTGCATCACAGAAGTCAGATAATCATCTTCGCTTCCACCATAGGTTCTTTGCCAAAGGATGTTAGCAGTATCGTCTAATTTTAATATCCAATAATCAATTCCTCCTTTGGAATCCTCACTTTTTTCTCCAGATATATTTGAATCTGAAGTTCCGCCAACAAGAAATCCTCCATCATTTGTTTTAATTAAAGATGTTGGCCTATCATCAGCACTCCCACCAATGGTTTTCTGCCATTGAATGTTTGGGTCTTGCGCGTAACTAGTATATAGGGAAAGGAAAAATGCGAATAGTGTAATGATTTTTTTCATAATAATAGAATTTAATACATTATTAATCACTAAGATACAATTTTTAAACTAAAATCCTGAAAAATCTGAATTTTGAACTGAAGAATTATTCTTTTACAAACTTTTTCAACGCCACATTTTTCCCAGAATACAATTGCACATAATAAACGCCCGAAGCCAAGCTGGAAACATCCACCGTTGGGGAAACGATGTCAACATCCAGTTGCAAAACTTTACTGCCGGTTATGGTATAAATGTTTATTTGGTCTATGGTTTTGTCTTGGGTATTAAGTTGCAATGTGTTTTTTGTTGGGTTGGGGTAGATGGTTATTGCGGTGGTGAAGGGGTTTTCTTCGAGGCCTAAGGTTTGGGCGTGTTTTACGATCCAGAAATCGAAGTCTCCTCTGGAGTTTTCTGTTTTGTCGCCAGAGTTGTTAGATTTAGAAGAGCCTCCTATTATAATTTCATTAGCTGAGGATATGATGGTGGAAGATACCTCATCTCTCGCATCCCCTCCGATGGTGTTTTGCCATAATATATTACCGCCTTCTTCAATTTCTATAACCCAATAATCGTTTAATCCATGTGAATTCTCAGTCTTATCGCCTGAAATATCAGAAAGAGAGTCGCCAATAAGTATATAATTTCCTTGGTTTTTTTTAATAATATATTTTAGATGGTCAATATTTGAACCCCCAATAGTCTTCTGCCAAATAATCTCACCTGACTCGTCCAATTTTAAAAGCCATATGTCACTGTAGCCTTTACAATTTTCTGATTTATCTCCAGAAATATTGGAAATTGAATCACCTCCTATCAAGTACTCCCCCTCTGTAAAAAAAAAAAAAAAAGTCAATTGATCGGATAGCG